>JAHEIV010000087.1 GCA_024639205.1 Deltaproteobacteria bacterium
TAGTTTAGCAGCTGTTTTAACGTGATCGCCTGCAGCTTGGTTTCCACGGTAGCCGTTCGAAACGGGATGTCGGGCTGCGTGCTGGAGGATGGCTTCATGTAAGCGATCCGATCCTTGAGGCCGGTCTGGCCGGCGAGGGTGTCGAGGAACGAAAACAGGGTAAAACCCGCTTTTCGCGCGGCCATGCTGGCCTTGACCTCATCGGCTTTTTCTTCGATGGATGCATATTCCGACCGGAGTTTGCGCATCTTCTGCAAGTTTATCGATTGCGTTTCAATTCGACGGTATAGCAGGCGGCGACTGTCCAGAAAGGGATTGACAATCAGCTGCAGCAAGAGAAACAGGACGACAACACCGGCGCCGATCCAGATGGCGATTTTTTCACGCTTGTTGATTTGCAGTGGAAAATTTTTCAGCACCGTTTTCCTCCCCGAGACCGTCAGAACTTCAGTTTCAGGCGAAACTGAATGCGGTTTCCTGTTTTGTCCTTGTTGGTGGAAACGATGGAAACCGACTCGAACATGTCTGCTTCTTCCAGCCGACCTTTCATCGAGTCGACCGAATTGAAGGTGTTGGTGTTTCCGGCAATGATCACGTTGTCGTCGCCGATTGCCATTCGGGTGAACGCCACGTCAATGCTACCGGGTATTCGAGCGCTGATTTCATTGAGCATATCGATCATCAGCGGAGAGCCGTCACTGCCGGCAGGAAGCATGCCTGCCCGGCGCGCTTCATCGATTTTCGTCTGCATTTCCTGCGGCAGTATGTATGTATCCAGGTCGGCGCGTACGTCGGGAAAAGTGCTGTAGAAAATCTCTCGAATCTCGGCGTTCAGTGCTTTCAGCCTTTCTTTTTGGGAAAAGTAGTCGATAAGGACATTGGCAAATATCAGCACCACCACGGCGGCCAGCAGGATGGCCGAGCGGACGATATGTTTGCGGTGTTCGGCCCAGCGTTTGGTAACTGCAAAGGGTCCCTTTCTAAAATTCAACGCCTTGATCCCGACCGCCTCTGTTAAGGCAAGCGCCAGCGCATTGTTCATCCGGTATGGCTGCCAGGCCTCGGTGGGCCGGTTGTTGAGACGAACATCGACATCGTTGAGCAGATCAGCGCGTTGTACCGGTATCTGCAGATGCTTGGCAAAATCGACCTCATAGCCGTTACCGGAGAGGGCCGAGCCGGATAAAAACACCTTTTCGGGCCAGCCGGTCGGCAGGTCGCCCTGGTTTTCATAGGCGATGAGCGTTCGGCGAATGTTCCGGCAAAGCACTTCGATCCGGGTTGCTTCCAGCGATCCGGACGGAACGGTACGCACCAGCTGGAGCTGGCCGGATGATAGAACAAACACGGTCCCCTTGTCACCTTTGAGGTCTACAAGAACGGTGTTTTCCGGAATGTCCCCCGAAAGAGACAGGCACAGCGCCGCGGGATAGCCGCCGGCGGTCACGATTTCCGGGTCGATACCCCATCCGGATAGAAGATCCAGGTAGGTTTGCATCCGTGCGGTGTCCACCGTGGCGGCAATCAGGCGAGTGCTCGTTTCGTCACTACCGGTCTCGATGCGATGAAAATCGATGACCATCTGTTCAATCGGTATCGGCATCGTGGGTTCCAGTTCGAACGGCAGAACCTGCTTGATTTTCTTTGCCTGTTTGAAAGGAACGCTCATGTTCCGGAAAAAAACCTGTTCGGCGGGAAAGGAAGCGATACAGCTGCAGCCCGCAATGTCCACCTGGGAGATAAGGGCCTCCAGTGCCGCTTCCAGGCCTTCGGTTTCATCCGTTCCATCCGGAAAGGGAATGTAGGAATGCGCCCGGATCCAGTTTCCTTTCAGTCCGCTGTCAATAAGAACTGCGGCCAGCGCGTTGTTCTGTATGTCAAGACCGAGGTATTTTCTGCCCATACCCTTGCACCTGTGAAATCTGTTGAAGCTGCACCTGTCTATCCTCTCATGATACCATCATTGCAGCTCCAAACTCAAGACGCGGCAGACAATCTGCCCTGTTCGGGGATCCAGTTCCCTTTTGACGACGGCGGCGAGACCCAGTTTCATTTCCTGCAGACCGGCGCTGGCTATGATGCGGAAAAAGTCGCTGCGGACGGTAATCAACGCCTCCTCGATGCGGATATCGCCCGCCCCGGGGACATCTTTGTACCATTGGGGATTGGAGAGATCATGCACGAACACGTCCCCATTTTTTTCGAGGCGGTACGCATCGATGGCGGTTGCCAGTTCTGCATCGGCTTCCGCCAAAAGGGCAATCAGTACGGGCAACTCAGCCGTGTTGATGTTGATTTGACCGTCAAAAGTAACGCCGTCACCCCTGCCGACCGTCATGCCGGACACGGTAAGAAATTGTACAATCCCCGGCAGGTCTTCCGCACCATAGAACAATTCCGGCGTGACGCCCTTTACCTGCAGCAGTTCGGCAATGTGGGTCAGGGGCCCGTTGCGGGCGGCATAGGGCGGATCCAGGTCCTGGTAGTAGTCCGATTCAGCGCCGGTTAATCCGGTGATGGCATCGTCATCGCCGGTGTCCAGCCAGTCTTTCAATGAGTTGACAATGGTGTTGACCGGGTCGGATTCTTCCGACTGTTCCAGGGCCAGAAAGGCAGCCCGCAGGAATCTTCGCCACAGGTTCGGTTGGTACACGTCAAAATCACGGCCCTCCGGGAACTGTACCAGCGCGTTCACCTGGATCCGGCTGCGTTCGTCACTGATCTGAACTTGCAGCTGGCCCTCTTCGAAGGCCATGGCCTGCAGCAAGGTCGCCACCTTTTCCGGGTCCGCCCAATTTTCCTGCAGGGAGTCGATCTGCGTCTGGCGTCGATCCTCCACCAGGATGGCCATGGCCGCGTGCAATCCGGAAAACAGCATCTGAGAAAGGGCGAATCGATCCCGGGTCGCGGCCGCGGCAAAAACGGTGTTGCGGGCCCTGCGATTGAGCTCCAGCGAAACGACAATCAGCAGCGCGATCACCGTCAGGGTGATCAAAAGGGCCATTCCGCTGTTGGACCCATATCGCCGGCTGCAGCCGGCTGTTGATGTCGAGCTGGTTATCACATCGCCACCTGCGCCCGTCACTGGGGGACGGCCTCGAACGTGCTGGAGGAGCCAGTGCTTGCAGGAATGGTTTGAAATCGCGAGTCTTCGGGGTTATCCCGGTACAGCGGCAGGGTGGTCAGCACCTCGAACGCATGGGACTGTTCGCCGGATCCGACAGTCAGCAGGATCCGAACCGCCCGCGGTGTTGCATATTCGTACTGCTCCGATTCCGAATCCCACCGTTCCCGTTCGTCTCCTTCGGCATCCAGGTAGGTGAATTTCAACGCACGGACGTTTTCGCACAAAATCGGATCGTTGCCTCTCTCCGGTACCGGTTCATTGAAATCAATCCGATCGGAGCGTTTCAGGGTCAGGCTGGCGTCCGGTTGCTCTTCGAGATAGTAGATGATTTCGGCAATCCCCTGCCGCCACTGCTTTCCAAGGGGCAGGTGACTGGCGGAAGTAAATCGCAGCTGACTGAATTCGGCGTTGCCGGCAGCGACAACCTCGCCCACAATCCGGTAAGGATCCTGCTTCTCCGTGTTTTCCGGAATTGCATAAACCGGCGGCAGGGATACCCGAAGGGTTTGAAGATCCGCTATCATGCGGTTCATGGCGCCGCTTGCCATCTCATAGTCCGTCATTGCGTCTTCAACGGCATCGACGTTGCCAAATACGAAATTAAAGGACCCGAATATGGTGGTCACCACTACCGCAAATATGGAAATGGCGATCAGAATTTCCAGCAGGGTAAACCCGTCGGCCGGTTGCCGGACACCAGTTGCCGGACGCAGGAGAACGAATTTTCGAATCCCGCCATGCCGGGTTTTGCTATTATTTATTATCCGAAGCATTGGTCGGTTTGGGATCATCCCCGGATTCCGGTCATCATTGGTCTAAAACCCTGTAGGTGCAAACGCCGTAAGCGCCGCTGTCATTGTTGATAAAACCGGTACGCGCGGACGCTGTATTCCAGCTCTCCCTGGTTAAACGATACGGTCAGATCGATGCGTTTGAGACGCTCGGATGTTTCTCCCAGCAGTTCGGAATCAACGGTGTCGACGGCCACCTGCCAGCTGTATCCGGGGAAATTGTCTCCAAATCCGCCGGTTGGATTCATCAGGTCGAGAGATTCGCTCAACTCCAGCTCGGACATCTTCTTCTGTGCCAGCAGCGGTGCGTTGGTGTAAAACCGGCTGGAGAGATTCATCACCAGGGTTTGCGATTGCAGCCGATAGACGGCCAGCAGAACGATGGCGATGATCGTCACCGCCACCATCGTCTCCAGCAGGGTAAACCCTGCCGCCATCGGTGGCCGCCTGTTGAAGCGATACATGAAACATGACGTTTTCAAGATGCCGTTATCCCTCAAAGCTCACGGACGGGTCGTGAACCTTCACGTGGGGCAAAAACGGTTCGATCTGAAATGACATCGAGTCTTCCCCGTCGGCAATGTGCAGCATGACCCTGTCTGAATAGCCTTGTGCATAAAAGGCGATATCGGCCTGCCCCGATAGCTGACGGGAGGCATCCGGATATTCCACGGCCGCCACCCGGATTCCACCGGGAAGCCGGTAACCGGTATCCTGTGCCTCCTGTCGTTCTTCCGCCGACATGGCCTCGTGGGTGATCCAGAATCGACGGCCGTCGATGCTCACATGCAGCGTTAATTGCCGCTGCTCACGCACGGCCCGTTCTTTTAATTCGCGCACATTGAGGATGATCCAACGGCCGGTTACGCCGGTGGGATCGATCAGCGGCGAGTCGGGCAGTCGCGGTGCGGCAAACACCAGCGTGATGCCGATCAGCAGGATGACCACCGCAAGCTCCACCAGGGTGAACCCGCGCCTGCATTCAAACTGAATCCGTACCGGGTGATCCATACTGGTCATAGAAATGCCCGTCATGGGTTACGCGATGAACCGCCTCAGTTAGACACGGTCCTGTGAAGACTTCGATTTGGTATTACGATTCGATTTCCCAGCTGTTTATATCCTTGTTCTCATCCTCACCACCGGGCACACCGTCGGCCCCATAGGAAAGGATGTCGAAGTCATCGTGAACCCCCGGGAAGACGTAAATAAACTCGTTGCCCCACGGATCCGGGGGCACCTTTCCTTTTTCGAGGTAACCGCCCTTGCGCCATTTTTTGGGAACGTTGCCGGTTTCCGGTTGCTCGATCAGGGCCATCAGGCCCTGCTCGGTGCTCGGATATACGCCGTTGTCGAGCTTGTAGAGCTTCAGGGCTGTTTCCAGGGCTTCCATCTGGACCCTGGCCTGGGTCTCCTTGGCCTGCTCGGTGCGCCCCATCAGTTTCGGACCGATATACATAGCCAGTATGCCGAGAATGATGACCACCACCATCAGTTCGATAAGCGAAAAGCCGCGGTTGTCGGTGATCAATCGAAAGTTCTTAGCCCTCATCATTCCTCCATTTCGGTGCTGCACGTAAAATTAGGTTGGATCATACGCTGGCCGGCCTGCTCACCTTACCAGCGTGCTCATCTCGAATATCGGCAGGCAGATGGAAAGTACGATAAAGCCGACCACAACCCCCATTACCAGAATCAATGCCGGTGCCAGCAAAGAAGTCAGGCTCATGACGGTCGATTCGGCTTCATTTTCAAAGACATCGGCCATCTTGCTGAGCAGCGATTCGAGCTGGGCGCTATGCTCACCGACCTGTATCATCTGAATGGTCAGATCCGGAAACACCTTGCTTGTGGCAAGCGAGGATGCCAGACCCTGTCCCTGTCCGACCTCCTTGGCGGCGGCGTCGACTGCATTGGCGATGACGACATTTCCGGCAATGTTCTTGGCTATATCCAGCGCCTGCATCATGGTCACACCGTTTGCGAGCAGGGAGCCGAGCGTGCGGGCAAACCGGGCGACGGCCAGTTTTTGAAGCAGGGATCCGATCCCGGGAAACTTGAGCAGGAATCGGTCGATCGCGGTTTTGCCTTTCACGGTTTTCCGAAACTGCCGAAAAGCCACCAAAAAAGCGATCAGCAAAACCACCAGAATCCACCAGTAAGACCGGAACAGGTCACTGACGGCAATCAGAATACGGGTGGGAGTCGGCAGCACCTGTTGCATGTCGTCGAAGATGCCGGTGATGGTCGGCACGATGTACACCAGCAAAAGGACAAGAATCACCGAGCCCACCACTGTCATCAGGGCCGGGTAGGCCAGGGCGGAGCGGATCCGATTCTGAAGCTCCTGCTGCTTTTCCATGATTTCAGCCAGCTGATCGAGCACAATCTCCAGGGTTCCGGACGTTTCGCCGGCCCGGACCATGTTCCTGAACAGCGGTGAAAACGTCTCCGGGTACTGCGACAGTGCCCCTGCAAAGCTGCTGCCTTCCAGGATGGAATCTTTGATCTGGGCCAGGGTCTTGTTGAACGCATACGATTTGATCTGAGGGATCAGGGCTTCCAGCGCCGATACCAGCGGAAAACCCGCTCCCACCAATGTGGCCAGCTGGCGAGTCATCATGGTTACATCCCGCTGACGAATTCCCGGGAGCAGGCCTTTGAGGGAAATACCGCGGTAAGACTTGTGGGTCGGCATATCCGCCACTTCACTCAGCGATACCGGAAAACTTCTGGCGGACCGGAGTTTCTGGCGGGCGGTGACAGCACTGTCCGCATTGATAATACCGGAAATGGCTTTGCCCTTGTGATCGAGCGCTTTGTATTCGAAGACCGGCATACGGATTAACCGAACATTTTCTTTTTCGGTGAGAACAGGTTAGAGTTTGGTTAAGATTTTGATAATACTTTAATTTTCGTCATTTTGCAACCGGATTTTGTTCTTGACTGAAACCACGAGGCGTGTGATGGTTGAGTTCATTCCAACAGATATGCAGGAAGAAAATATGAGAGCCATCGTACTGAAAGAATTCGGCGGACCGGAGGTAATGCAGATCGGCGAAGTACCGACACCCGAGCCCGTTGACGGGCAGGTGCTGGTGCGGGTGATGGCCACCTCGGTGAACCGGGCCGATCTGATCCAGCGCCAGGGCAATTACCCGCCGCCGCCGGGGGAATCGGAAATCCTTGGTCTGGAGGCCGCCGGGGTAATCGAAACCATCGGCCCCGGCGTCAGCGGCTGGAAACCCGGTGACCGCGTGATGGGTCTGGTAGCCGGCGGTGGGTATGCGCAGTTTGTGGTGATGACTGCCGATCACCTGCTGCCGGTGCCCGAGGCGCTCGATTTTAACGAAGCGGCCTGTGTGAGCGAGACGTATATCACCGCTTTTTTGAACATATTTTTAATCGGCGGTCTGCAATCCGGGGAAACGGTTTTGCTGCACGGCGGCGGCGGCGGCGTCAACACGGCAGGCATCCAGCTATGCCGGCAACTGGTTTCCGATGCGACCATCATCGTGACCGCCTCGCCCGGCAAGCTCGACCGGGTGCGGCAGCTCGGCGCCGACCGGGTGATCAACTACCGCGAGCAGGACTTTGCCGATGAAGTGCGAAGCTTTACCGGCAAGCGGGGCGCCGACGTCATTCTCGATCATATCGGCGCCCAATACCTTCAATCGAACCTCAAATGCCTGGCCCTTGAAGGGCGGCTGGTCATCATCGGGTTGCTGGGCGGCTCGGTGGCGGAGCTCAACCTGGCCCACCTGATGGTCAAACGCCAGCGCATCATTGGCTCGGTGTTGCGGTCGCGTTCCATTGCAGAAAAAAAGGAGATCGCGGCTGCTTTTACCCGGCGCGTCTTGCCGTATTTCGAACGGCGTGAAATCGTTCCCTTGATACACCGCGTCTACCCACTGGCACAAGCACAGGCGGCCCACGAAGAAATGCAGGCCAGCCGGCATTTCGGAAATATCGTCCTGCAGGTGCAAAACGATATTTAACCCCGAATCGACGGCCGCAAACGGTTCGGCGGGTTGGCCAACGGCTGCAGGGCGGCGACAATTTGCTCGTAGGTGTAAATATTGGCTTCGATCAGCCCGATCGCATCATCTAAAAGCTTGCGCGTCTCTGCATTTTCAATAAAACCGTGATACAGCATAAGGGAGTTTATCCGATCCCTGGATTCGAAGATCGCCCGTCGCAGGCTCTTGACACGCAGCGTGTAGTAATCCGACCGGCTATCCTGCCGGATATAATTGACGATCGAGAGCAGCTCCCACTGATACTTACACACCAGATTGGCTTCACTGACAAACAGGTAGCTTTTCTGAATGTAGCTGAGCTGGCGGTCCGGGCCGTCGATGTTGTCTATGGCCGCATCGTGCAGGTCGCGGTAGACAGTCTGAAGACTGTCGTGGTTTAGATACAGTCGGGTGATCAGTTCGTTCAGCTGTCCATCCTTCACACTGGAATGGACCCCGCCATTTAGGGCCAATGTCACTACCAATGCGGTTAGCGCTGCAACAATTTTCGTTTTCATGGCTGCCTTTCTTATTTCTTTTTCAGATATGCCGAAACTGTCGATCCGGCTTTACATTCAGCGGTTTTTGAATATAATGACAGGTGGTTGGATGTAAAGCATGCGTAAGGATCGACTGCGGTAATGGAAAATTGGATAACATCAGCGTCCGACGGAGCAGCGAAGTACTGCCTTCGAATCCCCGGAAAAGACAAAGGCGGCGGATCTGCGGGGGATCATCCCGAAAAGGCCCCTAAAGACCAAACCGTGGATGAAGACGAGGAGGTGATCCTTTGCCGGCAGTGCGACCGACCGATCACGCGACCGGCTGAACGCATCGAAATATCGGGTTCGCACAAGCACACCTTTGCCAACCCTCACGGGATCGTTTTTGAGATCGGGTGTTTTCGAGCGGCGTTCGGTTGCGGCTACAGCGGCCCGACCACAAACGAATTTACCTGGTTTAAGGGATACAACTGGAAGGTGGCCGTATGCGGAAGCTGTGCGGCCCATCTGGGCTGGCTGTTTTTGTCATCCGGAAGTGCGGCGTTTCACGGATTGATTCTGAACCGACTCAAGAGCTCCGATTAATTTCAATATGTGAAGTCCGATGAACCCATGCAGGTTCGGCGGTCGATTACTGACGGGATCTTCCTGGTTTACATTGACACCCGCCCGGCCTGTGCATCCGAAACCATCGGTCAAATGAGCGGGTTCGCATTGACTTTCCAGCGCCAGCGACTATTTTCTAAACCGTTGTGACGCCGATGATAACTTTTCCACACGCCGAAAGGTTGTAAATCGATCATGCTGCTGTCCAAGTTTGG
>JAHEIV010000088.1 GCA_024639205.1 Deltaproteobacteria bacterium
CAATGGGAGTCCAAATCGGTGTCTTCGGCCCGGCCGATACCGTAGAAGAATATCTCCAGCGGCCTTCTGGCGGTGATGGATGAATCGAGCTGGCGCAGCGATCCGGCAGCCGCGTTGCGCGGATTGGCAAACGGCGGCAATTCGTCCTCCAACCGTTCGGCATTCAGGTTTCTGAACCCTTCGTGTCCTAAATAGACCTCCCCGCGGACTTCAAGCAATTCCGGGATAAAACCTTTACCCGGTGGTCGATGCAAGATTAGGGGCACGGCCTTTATGGTGCGAACATTGTCTGTTACTCGTTCACCGCTGACACCGTCTCCACGGGTTGACGCAACGCGAAGACGGCTGTTTTCGTAAACCAGCTCCACAGCGACCCCGTCTATTTTCGGCTCGACGATATAGTCCACCGGCGACGGGGTATCGAGATTTTTTCTGACCCGCTCGTCGAATTTGACGATGTGCTCATCCGCAAAACCATTGTCCAGGCTCAGCATGGGCAAAGCGTGCGGGACAGTTTCGAATTTTTCCAGCGGCGGGGCACCGACTCGGGCAGAAGGAGAATCGGCGCTGACTAGATCGGGCCACTTCGTTTCGAGCGCGATGAGCTCTCGCATCATCCGGTCGTATTCTATGTCGGACACTTCCGGATCGTCCAGAACATAGTAGCGGTAGTTGTGATGACGAAGCGCTCTTCTTAATTTCTCTATCTTTTCGGCAACAGCCGGGTCTATTTGATCTGACATATCTGCTTGACCGCCTCGCACGCGGCAATGCGACCTTTCTGAAAGCGTTCATCTTTGAATCCGGGACGCCAGGTTAAACTGGAGAGTTCATCTGAAACCACCAGGAGCCCGCCGACATCGACTCCGCGATAGGTTCCCACGGTAAACAGCGCGGAGAGTTCCATCTCCACTGCAAGCGCACCTTGCTGCTGAAAGTGCCGAACCTTTTTCCGGGTTTCCATGAAAATGGCATCGGTCGACCAGACAGGCCCCTCATGAAATTCCTGGCCGATGCGGCGGCACGCCTGCCGGATCGCAGCGGCAACCGGCGGTGCCGGTCTGGAGTAGCCGATCGGCTCCTGCAGATAGTGTGGTGAAGTCCCTTCGTCGATGGCGGCAGCATCGGGAAGTACGATGTCTCCGATCTTCACGCTGGGTGCCAACGCACCGCACCACCCCAGGAAGATAAACTGGCGCGCCCCCCACACGATCAAGGTTTCCAAAAGCATCACAGCGTAAGGGGCTCCGATGATCGGGCCAACCAGGGAAAACGGTTGTTTTTCGGCGTTGGAGACCGTGTGCACCCGGCTGGTAAAGAGACGATGGCCGGCTCGGGGATCGGCATTTGCCGCCTGACACAACTGATTCAAGTCCACGGCCGTGCTGACCAGCACGGTAACGTGGCCCGGGTCCGGAGATTTCGCGCCCTTCACCGGTTGAATGATGGCCCGGTCTTCCGACATGCAAATCGGCTCTTTATTCGGTCACACCCTGCAGGGCATCTGAAGAGTCTTTGCCTTGCAGGCTGCGGGTTAACCTGCATATTTCATGAATACTTTTCAGCCTGGGGATAAAACATGAAATACGCGGCTTGCCGGCCCAGCCCGTCAACCGCTACTGCGGGCCGGACAGACGGCTCATCTCGTCTCTGACGTCATCGATGATGTCATACAGCCACAATATATCTTCGATTGTCAGCCTGCCGGCCTTTGCCGGAGCCCGATCGGAACCGTCTTTTTTTTTCATTATTCGCGGGCCGATCTGCACCTTCGGTTCGCCGGTTCCGTATTGATTGATGGAGACCATCAGGCCGGTTTCTGCGCATTTCCACTGTTTCAAGATCTTGTCCATTTCCGGGTCGTAAGGCATAGGGTTCCTCCATCTTCGATTTTGCAGTATAAGATAACGGCTATCATGCAACAGGTCAAACCCTTTCCACCGGCATCTTGCATGAAAATGAACGAGCATCTTGTTTGTTTCTCATCGACTACGGGTTGTGTAAATTGGAAGTATCAGCATTCCGACCCATTTTTTATAAGGATGAATACCGTTCTTATCTCATCCATTTACACCCCCCCAAGGGGCGAGCCGGAGGCATTCATGGACTGCGTTATAAAGGGCTTGCAATAGCCTGACTATGGCTGCACCCTTTAATGCCTTGTCCATGAACGCCGCCGACCCGTGCAAAATCCAGGTGACACCGGCATCTTGCATGAAAATGAACGAGCATCTTGTTTGTTTCTCATCGACTACGGGTTGTGTAAATAGCCGGTGCGGGTGAGGGCTCCAGAAAGGATTCCGGATAAATTTTGTGCACGGCTCACAACAATTCTTCTTGAAACACATGCCGAAGGATTGACATGCCTGCCGTTTTTCCATTATTTTGCGCCAAACAGTTGCAGGTTGTCTGATCAGAACCTGTCCGGCATGAAATTGAACCAAAGACCGACCGAATCGAACCTGTCAGAAGGAGGTCGATTGAAGAAAATCGTGCAGACCAAATGGTTATTGCTGGCTGCTGCAGGCGTGTTGGCCGTCATACTGAGTGGATATGGAAACAATGCCCGCTGCGAACAGCGATCGGAAACGCTGAAGATCGCCCTGCTGCCCATCCCCGATGTCCTGCCGTTCCATGTAGCCCGGGCAAAGGGGTATTTCATGACAGAAGGCATATCCGTTGAGGGCCTGCCGGTGTATAGTTCCTTAGATCGGGACCAGTTGATGCAGGCCGGCCAGTTGGATGCGATGCTCACCGAGCTGGCGACGACGGCCAACTTCAATCGCAGTAGAGTGCGGGTCAGGATCGTGTATATCGCACGAAAACCGATCGGCGCCCATTCCCTCTTTCGCATCCTTTCCGCTCCGAATTCCGGAATTACATCAGTGGCGGATCTTACCGGTGCAACGATGGGCATTTCCAAAAATACGGTGATCGAATATGTCACCGACCGCCTTTTGTCGGCGCACGGTCTGGATCCTGAACGAATCATAAAAAAATCAGTTCCCGTCATTCCCGAGCGCTATCAGCTTCTCATGCAGGGACAAATCAAGGCGGCTACACTGCCGGAACCATTGGCTTCCAGCGCCCTGGCAGCCGGCGCGAACCAGATCATCGCGGATTCGGACGACCCGCGCTTCAGCGTCAGTGTGATCAGCTTCAGCATACTGGCCCTGCAGAAAAAACCGACTGCCGTCAGGGCGTTTCTTCGGGCGTGGAGTCGGGCGGCTGCAGACATCAACACCGAACCCGAAGCATACCGCTCCGTGATGCTCACCGGTATTCGGGTACCGGACAACATCCGGCAGCGTTTTCGCATTCCGACCTTCCCGCCTCCCCAGGTCCCGAACCATAGGCAATGGTCGGACGTCATGGACTGGATGATATTCCAAAACCTGTTGACCAAACCGCTGCCATACGATGAATCGGTGACTGCAGCGTACCTGCCGAGAAAATGATTGAAGTAGTCGATTTGACATTTGCCTACAGCGGCCATGAACGCCTGTTTGAGCATTTTTCCCTCGATGTCGGGCAAGGAGAATCCTGGGCAATCATCGGTCCGTCGGGGTGCGGTAAATCCACGCTGCTATATCTGCTGGCCGGTTTGAAGCGACCGTCGCAAGGACGAGTGCTCATTGCCGGTGAAACCATTACCCGCCCGCGACCCCGGACCGGTCTCATTCTGCAGGATCACGGACTGCTTCCCTGGGCAACGGTGAGTCAAAACGCCCGTCTGGGTCTGGCCATACGAGAACTCTACGGTCCGGATGGCAGACACGCTCCAGTCGATGGCAAACTGGAACCAAAGGACGCCGACCGGCAGGTCGAAACCTGGCTGAACTGGCTTGGCATCGCAGAGCTGAAGGACAAATTCCCCTCGCAGCTCTCCAGGGGTCAGCGCCAGCGCACGGCCATTGCCCGGACTCTGGTGCTGAAACCGGATCTTCTGCTGATGGACGAGCCGTTTTCGGCCCTGGACGCACCGATCCGGGTCGAGTTGCAGACCGTTATGGCAGAATTTCACCGGCAGTCTCAGTTGACCAGCGTTACGGTTACCCATGATATCGAAGAAGCGGTCTTTATGGGCCGGAAGGTGTTAGTGCTGAGGCATGGCTGCAACCGCGGCACGGAAATTGTGGACAACGATCTTGCCGGCCGCAGCGATGAGCGCAACCGACCGGCATTTTACAAGCGCTGTAATGATTTGCACAAACTCCTGGAAAGACGTCCATGAATAACAAAATTCATCCACAAAGTGCCATCCTCGGGTTTTTGCTCTTTCTGATCATCTGGCAACTGTCGTCAGTGATCATCGATCGCCCGATTCTGCCGGCTCCCCTTCAAGTGCTGCCAATGTTTCTGATGGATCTGCCCGGCGAGCTTGGACTGCATTTGCTAGCCAGCGCCGGCCGCGTGCTGGCTGCAATCGGGTTGGCGGTTATCACCGCAGCACCAGCCGGACTGCTGTTGGGACAAATGCCGAAACTGGATCGGGTGTTTTCTCCGCTGATCGCCATCACCTACCCGATTCCGAAAATTGTTCTGCTGCCTGTCATCTATGTGCTGCTGGGAATCACGGATGTTTCGAAAATTCTTCTGATTGCAATGATCATTTTTTTTCAGATCCTGGTCGTGGTGCGCGATGAGGCTGCAAATCTGAAACCGGAGCTGATACTTTCGGTACGGTCATTGTGCGCCGGCCGCCGCGCGCTGTTCCGGTATGTCTATCTGCCGGCTTCCATACCGGCCGTGCTGACGGCCCTGCGGATATCGATCGGCACGGCCATTGCCGTTCTTTTCATCGCCGAACAGTCGCTGACGACATACGGCCTGGGCTACTACATCGTCGTGGAGACCTATCAGGTTCTGCGATATCCGGAAATGTTCACCGGGATCCTGGCCATGGGATTGTTGGGGGTTATCCTTTACTTTACCGTTGCGGGTATCGAGTTTCGCGTCAATCGTCATCTGTTTCTGGCCTCTTGATCAGTCGACCAAAACTTTCAAATACCGCATGATTGCCAGGCAAATGCACCACCACCGCAAGGCCGACAAAATCAAAGAAACCGCCACGAACCCATCCTCTGTGCAGGTGTGGATCCTGGCAGCACGTCCCCGGACCCTGCCGGCATCGGTTTCATCGGTGATGATCGGAACGGCAGCGGCTGCCGCCGACGGCTTTTTCGCTCCGGTTGCTGCCCTGGCGGCGCTTGCCGGAGCCGTCCTTTTGCAGATCGGCGTCAACCTGGCCAATGACTATTTTGACTATCAGAAGGGAATCGACACGGATGAGCGTTTGGGGCCGCTGCGAGTCACGCAAAGTGGCTTGATGGCACCGCAGCAGGTGCGGCGTTTCATGCTGGGGGTCTTTTTGCTAGCCACCATGGTGGGGCTTTACCTGACCGTGGTCGCCGGGTGGCCGATTCTCGTCATCGGCTTTTGTTCCATTTTAGCGGCCCTGGCATACAGCGGTGGTCCTTATCCGCTGGCTTCCCACGGGCTGGGCGATGCGGCTGTTTTTATTTTCTTCGGCCCCGTAGCAATTTGCGGAACTTACTATGTTCAGGCGCTGCAACCGGCGTTGTCGACACTGTGGGTGTCGGTGCCGCCGGGTTTGTTGATCACCGCCATCATCGTGGTCAACAACCTTCGTGATATACCAACGGATTCGAAAACGGGAAAAACAACGCTCGCTGTGATGCTGGGTCCTCGGCTGACTCGCATCGAATACATGCTGCTGGTAGCAGGCGCCTACTGCACAGTGCCCGTATTGTACCTGGCCGTTATCGGCTCGGCCTGGGGCCTGCTGCCGCTGCTTTCCTTGCCGCAGGCGGTAGCAACCATGGCCGGCATCTACCGCTGCGAGGGATCCGAGTTGAACAGGGTACTGGCCAGAACAGCCGCTTTGACGTTAACCTTCAGTATCCTTATGTCGGCCGGCATCCTTCTTGCGAGCCAGTAAAAAACCGGGCCCATCCGCCGATGCTTTGCTATGGCGGATGGGCCCGGACTTGATACGCCACTTTATGAGACCTGCTGTGAAACTTTTCTGAACCAATCCGAATATCAAAATTCGAAACGCTGCGCTCGAGAGCCGAAAACGAGCAACGAACGGTCAATTCGGATGTTCAACTTGCCAGTTTGGAGAAATCGGCCAGATTATCAAACAGGCCTGCTATGTGTGCCAGCAGTTTTAATCGGTTGGCGCGCACCTTCTTTTTCTTGGCCATCACCATTACACCGTCAAAAAACGCATCGACGGGACCGCGCAGGGTGGCAATTTCCTTTAATGCTCGTTCAAACTCACCTGCGGCCGTGGCGGTGGTGACCTTTTTGGCAACTTTTTTATACGACGAATAAAGTTTCGACTCGGATGCGTGCTCGAATAAATCGGTTTGTACGGCGCCCGCCGGCCGGGAGCCGGACTGCATGCCGGATTTTTTGAGCAGGTTGCCGACCCTTTTGAAGCCGGAAACCAGCGGATCAAAGTCCGGCTGGGCTTTCAGGGCTTGCAAGGCGCTGACCCTGTTCCAGACACCGGGGACATCATCTATGGAGACTTCCGCTACTGCCGCCACCACATCTTTTGAAAACCCCTCGTCCGCCAACAAGTGAAAAATCCGATTTTTGATGAACGTATACACCTGCTCGGTGAGCTCTTTGATTTTCCCCTTGCCTGTAATGCCGTAAAAACGCAGACTGGTGCGAATCAGCTCCTGCAGGGAAAAAGAGAAGCCGCGGGATTGCATGATTTGAATAATGCCGATTCCCTGGCGCCTGAGGGCATAAGGATCCGACGCCCCTGTAGGCATCAGGCCCACGCTGAAACAGCCGCAAATCGAATCGATTTTATCGGCGATACTCAGCACCGCTCCGGTGGTTGTTGACGGCAGCGCGCCACCGGAGTGAATCGGCCGGTAGTGCTCTTCTATGGCCGCCGCTACGGTCGGCAATTCTCCGGCGACTCCGGCATAGATTCGTCCCATAACGCCCTGCAGTTTCGGAAACTCTCCCACAACCTGGCTCACCAGGTCCGCTTTGCTTAGACGGGCGGCTCGGGCAGCGCGTTTTTTCAGGCGGGACTTGGTGCTGTCAGGCTTGTCCGCATCCTTGACCAGCCCGGCGATGGTTTCCGCAATCTTGCCGACACGCGCTGATTTCTCGTACATGGTGCCCAGCTTGGCCTGAAAAAGGACACCGTGAAGCTTCTCAACGCGCTCTTGGTTGGAAACCGCCAGATCACCCCGGTAAAAGAACTTGGCATCGGCCAGTCGGGCACGAATCACCCGTTCATGTCCGGTTGCCACCAGGCTCATTTTTTTTGCCCGGGTGTTGTTTACGGAAATAAAACAGGGCATCAGCTTGCCCTTTTTGTCCAGGACGGAAAAGTACTTCTGGTGTTCGCGCATGGCGTTGATCAGCACCTCGTCCGGAACCTCCAGAAATTCTTTGTCGAATTTGCCGGCCACGGCAATCGGATACTCCACCAAATGGGTGTTGATGTCCACCAGCTCCTCGTCCGGAAGGATGCTGCCGCCGAGCTTTGCGGCAATTTTTTCAATCTCCCGTCGCAGAATCTTCTTGCGCTGCTCGATATCCACCAGAACGTGCACGGCTTTCAGGGAGGTAACGTAGTCATCGGCGTGGGCGAGTTTGACCCGGCCCGGTTTCATGAAATAATGACCTTGCGTGTACCGGTTACTGCGCAGGTTGCCCAGCTGAAACGGGATCACCTTTTTTCCGATGAGGGCCACCACGTAATGGATCGGGCGGGCGAACTCAATGTCCAGATCGGCCCAGCGCATTTTCTTTGGGGATGGCGTTGCCAATATCACCTCGGGCAGGATTTTTTTGAGTAGAGCTGTGGTTGGCTGACCCTGCTCGGTTATTTCCACGTAGAGATAGGAGCCCTTGCCGGTTTCCTTGACCGCCAGCCGATTGACCGGCACACCGACCTTTTCGGCGAACTTTTTGGCCGCCACAGTCGGTTTGCCGTCGGCATCGAAACCCACCCTGGTCGGCGGTCCGATCACTTCGCTGGAGACCGACGTTTGCTTGGCGGCCACCTTCTTCACCAGAACGGCCAGGCGACGCGGGGTTCCATACACGGTTACCTCCCCGTGTGGTATGTGGGCATCACCGAGCTTTTGCTGCAAGTTCGCAGACAGCGCGCGCAGCGCAGGATCGATATATCCGGCAGGAATTTCTTCAGTCCCGATTTCGAGCAATAATGTGTTCATTTTCACCTCAAAAACCACTTGCGGGTAACACGGTTGTCAGTTGGATGCGATCGGTGATCAATCTTTGAGCAGCGGGAAGCCCATATCTTCGCGCTGTTGCAGGTACCCTTCGGCACTGAGCCTGGCGAGGTTGCGTATTCGGCCGATGTAGCCGGTTCTTTCCGTTACACTGATGGCCCCGCGTGCATCCAGCAGGTTAAATGTATGCGAGCACTTCAGGCAGTACTCGTATGTCGGCAATACCAGCCCCTGTTTAATCTGCTTCTTGGCTTCGGCCTCGTACTTGGCAAACATGTCGAACAGTGCTGAAACATCGGCTTTTTCGAAGTTATAGGTCGACTGTTCCACTTCCTGCTGATGGTGCACCTGACCGTAGGTGACATCCGCGGTCCATTGCAAATCGAAGACGCTATCCACGCGCTGAAGATACATGGCAATACGTTCCAACCCGTAAGTCAATTCCACGGGAATCGGCTTCAGCTCGATGCTGCCCGCCATCTGGAAATAGGTGAACTGCGTGATTTCCATTCCGTCCAGCCACACCTCCCAGCCCAGTCCGGCAGCACCAAGGGTCGGAGACTCCCAATCGTCTTCAACGAATCGAATATCGTGTTCGAGAGGATCGATGCCGATCACCTTCAGGCTGTCAAGGTATTGTTTCTGCACATCGTAGGGTGAGGGTTTGAGGATGACCTGGTATTGGTAGTAATGCTGAAGCCGATTGGGGTTGTCCCCGTATCGGCCGTCGGTCGGTCTGCGCGAAGGCTGCACGTATGCGACGTTCCAGGGTTCCGGCCCTAAAGCTTTCAACGTCGTCGTTGGATGAAACGTGCCGGCACCCACCTCCATATCGTATGGCTGCGCCAGAACACATCCTTTGCGTGCCCAGAACTTGTTCAATTCTAGAATAACGTCCTGAAAGTACATTTTTCTCCCTTTGTCTTTTCGTTTTCGACTTCTTGGTTGCCC
>JAHEIV010000089.1 GCA_024639205.1 Deltaproteobacteria bacterium
CCTGCAGCAGGGTCGTCCCGACATCACCCTGCACAGGGGGAAAAAGACCGCCCGGCTTCTGTCACCGGTCAGCGGGGTGGTCACGGCCGCAAACATCGGACTCCGCCAGGGCGACAGTATCAAAACCCGCGATGCTTACGCAGAGGGATGGATCGTCAGGACCCATTCGAAAGACCTTCGCCGGGACATGCAGAAACTGATGATCGGAGAGGAAACAACCGATTTTCTCCGGACGGAAGTCGAAGAGCTGACCGCGGTAATCGAAGAGACTGCCGGACCGCTTGCCGCCGATGGCGGCTATCTGGGAGATAATCTTTACGGCAAGCTTCCTCAGCTCGGTTGGAACAGACTGACGAGCCGGTTCCTGCGCACCTGAAGCGTGGTGACCTGCATGTTCGAAGGCTGGTTCGAAGGCTGAAGGATTCGAATACAGTTTCGCGTAAAGGCGATTGGTAGCAGCAGCGGGTGGATCGGTCTCTGAGAACAGCGACTGCTGGGTTCACCCGCTGAAATGGTGGATCGACGCTATATCCGGGTGTTCGACGATGGCAACCGTAAGAGCGGCCGGATACGCTCTGGCCGTTCAGGCAGGCGCTGTTGTCGCCTTGTTCTGGTTCGATCGGAAACCCGGGCCGAACCCTTCCGCACTTTCCATTCGCAAGTCAATTACTCCGCAACTCTTGGGATTTCAACCCCAGTTTCTTCAAAAGTACCCGATCCTTGTTATTATGGTGCTGCCAGTAGGCAACCATAAGGGTGTGGGTTCGAGTGGCGCGAGTTGTCATCGTTTTGGTACTCATCCCATTTAAGCCGCGGGAGGATTCCTCCCATTTTTCAATTCGATAGGGGAAATTTGTCTCGAAAAAAATCCGCAGCGACCGCTGTTCGCCCGGAAAACGTATCTCGTAACGAACCAGCGGACTGCCTTCGAGGCTTTTTTCCGCAACGGCGTGCAACACCGCAACTGCTTTTTGAGGCCGCAATGGCCGGTGAGCGAGTCGCGCATGCACAGTACCGGGAATCATCACAAACTCTCCGCGGGGCAAACGGTTCGGGGCGATTCGAATCATGGTCCAAATGGAATCCTCCGGCACGTGATCTTTGATCTTGAAATCGCGATCGCCTTCTTTTTCAAAATAGGAATGCATTCTGACCCGGTACAGATTGTCCTCCAGGTTCATCTGGGTATACACGTGTCCGCACCACTCCTGTGCCGATGAACTGATTTTGAGGGGCAGCGGGTATTTTTGCGGTTCCACCGGACTGAAGACGGAGGTCATAATTGAATAGGGGTAAATGCCGGTAAAAAATTTACGCACGGCATTGAGTTTTAACACCGGAATATTCTCCGGCCCGGCATAATCGGCTTTGACCTGGATGGCGGGATTCATTTCTTCGGTAACAAATACCAGCACCGCATCCCCCTGATGGTTTTCCCCGTAGCGCATCTGCTGCAGGGTGAAGCGGGATAATTCGGCACCCTGGTTATACCAGTAGTCCCGAAATTGAGCAGGGGTGTAGGTTCCAAATTGCGTCTCTTCGTGCGTCTCTTCGGAACTAAGGGTATCGATGGCGGTCGTAAGAAGCGCCATGATGATGATACCGAAGGTAAGGAGCAGTTTCATCTCGTATCTCCATTTGATATTTGGCGGTTTCGCTTGGATTCAGACAGCGTTGATCGGTCAGCAGCCGCTTTAGGGGTAAAAGACCGCCCGATTGGTGTTCAGCTTCAGTTTTCTGCCACCGGTCGCAAAGGCAAAACCATGGTCATGCGGCACAAGCTGAATCTGAAGCCGGATGCCGGGCACCCGGTTTGCCGGGCAAGCGCTGACGACTCGACAAATTGAACATAATACATTGATGGGCGTGTGGTAAGAGGAGGGGCTTGCGATCCGATGATCAATGGGTTCAATGCCGGCAATCACGATGGGCCATCATTTTCCCTGGACGAAACAGCTCGACCCGCTGCCAGGCGCCCAGTGTCAGGGTCGATAAGGACCGTATCCCTGAATGCGAAAGAAAGGTGCCGATCTTTCAACGCGGGGCGCTGCGTGACAGTCGTTTCATCTCATCTTCCATCATGATCCGACAGTGACGGCAAAAACCGGCTGTTTTGCGGTCTACATCGTCAATGCTGCGACAGTAATGCATAATGCAGGTGTGTTCCGGGCAATGCTTCAGTTTGAACGTGTGGCCCAATTCGTGGATCGCTTCTTTGGCAGCCCGATCTTTCAATGAAGCCCTCACCGCCCCGGAATGCGGGTTCTCCCGCAGCCGGTAGGTGGAAATGATGCCGGCCTTGCCGCCCAGCTGGGCCTCCCCGTAAACGTAGGTCAGGATCGGGATAAATAAATCGACCGTTGCGATAGCGATTACTTTTACCGACTGCGGCGGTGCTGTTTCGGCCAGCTTCTCCAGGATCTTTGTGGAATGGTACTGTCTGCGCTCGCTGTCATAGGCAAAAGCGACATCTTCGAGTAGCGGCAGCACCCGGGCAGGAAAGCCAAACGATCGACCGGTCTCTTCCCCGACAAAATCGCACAGGGCAGGATCGATCTCGCCGATGGGAGAAACGACGATATGTCCGGTTGCCTCAATCAATCCGCTCTCTGAAGCCGGTGGCGTTTGATCTTACTGTAAAGGGTCGACCGGTCGATCTGTAATATTTTCGCACTTCTGGCAACGTTCCATTCATTTTCGTCCAGGATCTGCCGTATGTGTTCTTTTTCGACGTCCTTCAGGGACTGGGCGGCAGGCGGCGCCGGGTTTACAAGGCAATAAAACGGAAGATCTTCCGGATGAACCTTTCGTTCCTTGCCGACCACGACGGCTCTTTCGATGGCATTCTCCAGTTCACGGACGTTGCCGGGCCAATCGTAGAGCATCATTTCATCCAATGCCTGCCGGCTTACAGCATCGACCGATTTGTTGGTTTCTTGTGTAAAGCGCTGCAAAAAGTGTTCGGCCAGCAGCGGAATGTCTTCTTTGCGCTCCCGCAGCCGCGGCATTTGAAAAGACACGACATTCAATCGGTAGAATAGGTCCTCGCGAAACGATTCCTGCTCGATGGCTGTCTTGAGGTCCCGGTTTGTAGCCGCGATCACCCGAAAATCCGCCTCGATGGGCTGGGTACCCCCGACGCGATAAAACACCCGGTCTTCCAATACCCGCAGCAAATCGATCTGCATCCGCATGCTGATTTCGCCGATCTCGTCCAGAAACAGTGTGCCGCCGTGGGCCATCTCCAAACGGCCTTTTTTGGTCTCCTTGGCATCGGTGAAAGCCCCCTTTTGATGGCCGAACAGCTCGCTTTCCATCAAATGCTCCGGAATGGCGCCGCAGTTGACGATAACAAAGGGCCCTTCACAGCGCGGACTGTTGGTGTGGATGGCTTTGGCGGCCAGGCCCTTGCCGGTTCCGGTCTCACCGCTGATCAAAACGGTTGCGTCCGTGGGCGCCACATCCCGAATCAGGTCGAAGACTTCCTGCATCGGCAGGGATTGGCCGATCATGCTCTCAAAGCGGGTTCGCTCCTTGAATTGCTCTTTAAGGTAAAGATTTTCGCGGACCTGCGCCTGGTGCTCGACTATTTTTTCAATCAGAACCCCCAGCTGGTTCGGATCGAAGGGTTTGAGCAGGTAGTCGTATGCCCCGTTCTTCATGGCTTCAATGGCCGTGGCAATGGATCCGTACGCCGTGATCATCACGATCGCCACGTCGGGATCGCTCTCGCTTACCTTCCTGAGCACGTCCAACCCGCTGATGCCTTCCATTTTAATGTCAACCAGCAAAATGTCGAAGCGGGATTGCTTGAGCTTTTCCAGGGCCGCCTCTCCGCTGGCGGCCGTTTCGACAGCATGCCCGTCTCTTGCCAGCCACCCGGACAGCGATTCGCGCATGATCACTTCATCATCAACGATCAGAATTCTCGTGGCCCCCATCAATTCCTCCCCGGAGTGGTTTTTCGATGCTGGAGCGCGGCAGGGTCAGTCGAAAGGTTGTGCCGACTCCCTGGTCAGATTCGACAAAGATAGACCCGCCATGTTCCTTGACGATTCCGTAAGCAACGGACAGCCCCAGGCCAACCCCTTTTCCGTCGGTCTTGGTGGAAAAGAACGGCTCGAAGAGTTTGGAGAAGTCTTCTTTGGGAATGCCCGTTCCGGTGTCCCTGAATTTTACGATGATACGATCATCTTTGGCCGAGCAGGCGGTCACTATGTCCAGAACGCCTCCGCTTTGCGCTTCCATCGCTTCGACGGCATTGGAAATCATGTTCATGAATACCTGCTGGAGCTGGTCCTCCGATCCCATCATGTCCGGCAGGTCTGAATCGAAGTGTTTGGTCACCTTCACCTGGTTGACCTTCAACAGGTTGGCATTCAGGATCAGGGTCCTTTCGATCAGCTGATTGATTTTCACCGAACTGACGGCGGCGGTCTTGGGTTGCGAAAAGGCCAGCAGGTTGGTGACGATCCGACTGATCCGGCGGGTTTCGGTTTCCATCAGGTTCAAATATTGTCGAAAGAGCGGTAGATCCTTGTCCTGCAGTTGATCCTCGTCAATGATGCGGTGAATCAGCATCACCAGGTTCAGAATGCCGGCAATCGGATTGTTGATTTCATGTACCACGGAGGCCGAGAGCTTACCCAGCGAAGCCATTTTGTCCTGGTGAAGCAGTTTGGCATGGGTTTCACGAAGCTGCAGGGTTCTTTCCTCCACCATCTGCTCCAGGCGCCGGGTAATCTCCTCCTCTTCCTTCAACCGTTGGGTGACGTCCCGGCTGATGTGGATGAATTTGGAAATTTTACCGCTTTTTTCCCAGATCGGGTAGACATTCACCTCGAAATGGCGCAATTCACCGTCTTTTCCTTCCCGCGTGCGAATCTGCCGGGTGTGTTCCTGGTTGCGCACCACGTCTTCGAGAGGACAGATCATGTCCACGTCATCACAACGATGGTTGAGCTGGGCATAGATCTGGTGGCACTTGCTACCGATAACGTCTTCGCGGGAGCTGCCCGATAATTCCAGAAATGAATCGTTGACCTCAATGATCTCCATCTCCGGCGTGAGCACCAGAATCGAGTCCTGAATGCCGTTGAGAACCGTTTCCATGGCCGATTTTTGCTCCCGCAGTTTGCGCTCCTCTGAACCGATGGCATTCCAGAAGATGTCAAACACCGCATAGGACATGATGCGGATGCGAGGCGGGCGGGAGGCCAGGATCTCATCAAAAACCTCCTGCCCGGGTGTGAGAATGATGATCAGATGGATGTTGTAGCGCGAATCGTAGAGCGAGTGATAATCGGAAAAGGTGAGCAGTCCGAGCTCTTTGGCATACAAAACGCCGGGTGCATTCGGATCCGGATCGACCACCGCCAGGATGGGGGCGTCTACGCCCTCCTGCAGGTAGTCGAAGGTGGTTTTTTCGAGGATTTCCCGGCACAAATCCCCTCCCCCCACCAAAGCGATGTTGACAACCGATGGTTGTGGGCTTGGCATAAAAAAAGTCCTTGGCGATGCGGTTTTGCGGTCGTCCGTCAATCGACGGGCTTTCACCGGAGTTTTGTATCACAGGTTCTGTCCCATTGCAATTTCGGGCAGTGGCGGGTTCACTACCGTAACATACTAAATACAATGGTGTTCGGATTCCATCCGGATCGACCAGACACACCGGTGAAGACCGCTTGCCTGCGTACAAATACCTTGACATGAATTTTGCGGATATGTCATATGATCTTTTGGCCTTTTTTCCGGAAATCCGGGGCAACCCGGTTTCCGGTCGGCCGCTGCAGATGAACGCAACAGCTGTCTGCAAAATGCACAGTGCCTGCTGGCAACTTGTGCCGAATCCACAACGAGGGGTACGAGAATGAGCAAAAACAAACCGGTCGGATCTGTATTGGTCGTGGGCGGCGGTATCGCCGGAATGCAGTCGGCAATTGATCTTGCCGAATCAGGCTACTACGTCTATCTGGCTGAAAAATCATCGGCCATCGGTGGTCTGATGTCGCAGCTGGACAAGACGTTTCCCACCAACGACTGTGCGATGTGAATTATTTCCCCGAAACTGGTCGAGGTCGGCCGGCATCTGAACATCGAGTTGTTGACAGGAACGGAGCTACTGGATCTGGAAGGGGAGCCCGGACGCTTTACCGCCCGGTTGCAGCAAACACCGCGATTTATCGATCTTGAGAAGTGCACCAGCTGCGGCGAGTGCTCCAAGGTCTGCCCGGTGGAGCTGCCCAACGAATACGACGAAGGACTTTCGGTCCGCAAAGCGGCCTATAAAAGCTATGCCCAGGCAATCCCCGGTGCGTATGCCATTCAAAAAATCGACAAGGCACCCTGTCGCTTGACCTGTCCGGCCGGTTTGAACGTCCAGGGCTATGTCCAGATGGTCAAGGAAGGCAAGTATGAAGAAGCGCTGAAAATCATTATGGAGGAGCTGCCCCTGCCCGGCATTCTCGGCAGGGTCTGTCCCCATGGATGCGAAGATGCCTGTCGAAGGTGTGAAGTTGACGATGCGGTGGCCATCCGGGATCTCAAGCGGCTGGCAGCCGATCAATTCGACCCCCGGAAGGTAAAACTCGAATGCCTGCCGCCGCGCAAGGAGAAGGTGGCCATCATCGGATCCGGCCCGGCCGGACTTTCCGCGGCCTACCATCTGGCCAGAAACGGTATACTTTCCACCATATACGAGGCGCTGCCGGAACCCGGCGGCATGCTGCGAGTGGGAATTCCCGCTCATCGACTGCCAAGAAATATTATCGACCAGGAAGTCGAGCTGATCACCAACCTTGGTGTCGAGATCAAGACCAACACGCCGTTGGGTGCCGACATGACCGTCGACAGCCTGCTGGACAACGGCTACAAGGCCGTTTACCTGGCCATGGGGGCTCATAAGGGAATCGAGCTGGCCATACCGGGTGAAAAGGCAACGGGTGTGCGCCAGGGTGTCGATTTCTTGAGAGAAGTCAATCTGACCGGAAAAACCGCGGTCGGCAACAAAGTGGCCATCATCGGCGGCGGTAACGTCGCCATCGATGTTTCCCGCTCGGCGGTGCGGCTCGGCGCCAAGGAAGTCACCATCATTTATCGCCGTACACGGGCGGAAATGCCGGCCTGGGAAGAAGAGATTCAGGCCGCCGAAACGGAAGGCACTAACATCGTCTACCTGGCCGCCCCCCAGGAGGTTTTGGTTACAGACGGCAAAGTTGTCGGTCTTCGCTGTATCCGCATGGAACTGACCGAACCGGATTCGTCCGGTCGCAAGCGCCCGGTGCCGATCCCGGGAAGCGAATACGACATCGAAATCGATCAACTCATTCCGGCCATTGGCCAGCGCCCGGACCTCTCGGCGCTGGAAGACGTAACCGGGATGTCGTTCTCCCGCTGGGGAACCGTCGAAGTCGATGCGATCAGCTACGCCACGGATCGCGACGGCGTTTTTGCAGGCGGCGACCTGCAGTCCGGACCTTGGATTGCCATCGGTGCCATTGCCGCCGGCCGCGAAGCTGCCGAATCGATCATCCGCTACGTGGACGGGGCGGACTTGCAGGAGGGACGCGAGCCCTTGCCGTCGGTAGAGCCGGCCTATCGGCCGATCCCCGAAGATGGAGCCCGAAAATCCCGACTGAAGATGCCGGAGCTGGCCGTCGAACAACGGGCGGGCAACTTCGACGAGGTGGAGCTGGGCTACGAGGCCGAGTCGGGACGCGAAGAAGCCGATCGCTGCCTGAACTGCAGCTACTGCTGCGAGTGCTACCAGTGTGTATCCGCCTGTCTGGCAGATGCCGTGGTCCACGACCAGCAGCCCCAGCAGCGAAATATCGAAGTAGGCTCCGTGGTACTTTGCCCCGGCAGCGACCCGTACGACCCCACCGATCTGCAACAATTCTATCATTACCAGAAAAACCCGAACGTGATGACCAGCCTGGAATTCGAAAGAATTCTGAGCGCCTCCGGTCCGACCATGGGACATCTGGTGCGACCGTCTGACGAAAAAGAGCCGAAAAAAATCGCCTGGCTGCAGTGCGTCGGCTCCCGTGACACCAACCGCTGCGGCAACGGATACTGCTCTTCGGTTTGCTGCATGTATGCCATCAAGGATGCCATGATCGCCAAGGAGCATTCCGGCAACGGACTCGATTGCGCCGTCTTTAACATGGACATCCGCTCCTTTGGGAAAGACTATGAAAAGTACTACCTGCGAGCCAAAGATAAAGAAGGGGTGCGATTTGTAAAGGCGCGCATCCACACCCTCGAAGATGTTCCGGATACCCGCGACCTGAACGTGCACTATGTAGACGAGTCCGGCGAGATCCAGGAGGAAACCTTCGACATGGTGGTGCTGTCGGTCGGATTGCAGGTATCGAAGTCAACCGCCGAGCTGGCGAAAAAACTCGATATCGAGCTCGACAAGTACAATTTTGCAGCCACCGATCCGTTTGCACCGGTTCAAACCTCCCGGCCGGGTGTCTATGCCTGCGGGATCTTTCAGGGTCCCAAGGACATCCCCTCATCAGTGATCGAAGCCAGTGCCGCTGCGAGCGCGGCAGGCGCAGTGGTGGCCGAGGCCCGTGGAACCGAAACGAAGACGCTGGAGCGTCCCGAACAACTCGATGTCAGCAATGACGAACCGCGGATCGGCGTGTTCGTCTGCAACTGCGGCATCAACATCGGCGGTGTGGTGGACGTGCCGGCTGTAAAGAAATATGCCGACTCGCTGCCCGGCGTGGTTTTTGCAGAGGAAAATTTGTTTACCTGCAGCCAGGACAGCCAGGAGGCAATGAAGCAAAAAATCAAGGAGGAAAAGCTCAACCGCGTGGTGGTGGCCGCCTGCAGCCCCAAAACCCACGAACCGATATTTCAGGAAACCATGGAAGACAGCGGGTTGAACAAATACCTGTTCGACATGGCCAACATCCGCAACCAGAATTCCTGGGTGCACTCCAACGACAAGCCGACCGCAACCGCCAAGGCCAAAGACCTGGTGCGCATGGCGGTCTCCCGGGCAGCCACCCTCAAGCAGATGGAGGAAAAGGTAATCCCGGTGAACAAGCAGGCCCTGGTTGTCGGCGGCGGCATCGCCGGCATGAATGCCGCCCTGAATCTGAGCCGACAGGGTTTCAAGGCCTTCGTGGTGGAAAAAGAAGCCGAACTGGGCGGGATGGCCCGCCGGCT
>JAHEIV010000090.1 GCA_024639205.1 Deltaproteobacteria bacterium
TTCTTTGCCATCGGTTTTTATTACATCATCGCAGGGCTCTATTTCGGCGTCACGGTGCCCGTTCAACCCATGAAGGTCATCGGTGCCTACGCCATCGCAACGGGCCTGCCCTCTTCTCACATCATTGCCTCCGGTTTTACGATCGCCGCCGTGCTGCTCGTTATCGGAGGAACCCGGGCTGTAGATCTGCTGGGTAGATATACCCCTCGATCCGTTGTCAGGGGGGTGCAGCTATCCACCGGGGTGCTACTGATGTCTCAAGGGGTCAAATTGATCATCGGCACCTCCCGGTTCCAGGCACTGCAGCAGGCTGCCGAACCGTATCTGTCGGTGCAACATATAGGCCCCGTGCCGATCGGCATCGTCATCGGTTGCCTCGGATTGCTGCTGACCCTGCTGCTGCTGGAAAATAAAAAACTACCGGCAGGGCTGGTGGTGGTGGTGTGCGGTTTCGCTTTGGGCGCTGTGATCGGCACCCATCAGGGATTCGACCGGCTTGACTTCGGGTTGCACCTTCCCCGTCTGCTGCCGTTTGAGTTTCCGTCCCTTGAGGACTTCTCCCTGGCCTTCCTGATCCTGGTGCTGCCGCAAATACCGATGACCCTGGGAAATGCGGTCATTGCGTATGCGGACCTGTCCCGGGAGTATTTTGGTGAAAACTCCCGGCGTGTAACCTATCGCAGTGCCTGCATCAGCATGGCACTGTCCAACGCGATCAGCGCGCTGCTGGGAGGCATGCCGCTGTGCCACGGGGCAGGCGGTCTGGCCGCTCACTATCGCTTCGGAGCCCGAACCGCCGGCTCCAATCTGATCATCGGAGCGATATTTATCCTGCTGGTGCTTCTTCTCGGTGAACAGATCCTGGCGGCTTTATATCTGATGCCCCTGTCAATTTTAGGGGTGCTGCTGGTGTTTGCCGGCAGCCAGCTGGCCTTGACCATCCTGGACATGATGAGCCGCAAAGATCTCTTTGTGATCCTTTTAATGCTGGGGATCACCCTTGGCAGCAACCTGGCGGCCGGTTTTATAGCCGGTCTTATCATCGCGAATCTGCTGCGGTCGGAAAAATTGAGTGTCTGAGTTCACCGCAAATCCCCGGCGGTAGAACCGTGCCTTTGGCGGTATTTGCTTTTCGGTTTCGCCGGCAAGGCCCGCACGCTTGTAAACAGGGGCTGGTGGTGGGCACTGCGCTGCAGGGTGCCCTGGAAAGCCAGGCGCTGTCATTTCCCGGCCCAGAGACGCCGCGCAAAAAAAGACAAATCTGTGGCTACCGAACCTGAACCGAACCCTTTCGTGCGACCGGAACAACCAGGGACACAGGTCGCTTAGATCAGGTGAATCGATTCGGGGGGGGCTATCAACTGAACGGTATCGCCGGCTATGATTCGTTTTTCGCGGTATTCCGCTGCAGGAAGAAGAGCTGTTAGGGAAACACCGGCATCGACAACGACCCTGACGTAATCATTTTCAACCGCCGTGCTGATTACCGTGGCTTTGATGGTGTTGGCCGGCTGCCGGCCTTTTATGAAAGGAGTCATTTTTAAACCGGCAGGATCGAGATATATTTTCGAGGATCCCGCCTGCTTCTCGATTTCGTTTTTCGGAACTTCGATGCTGAGGCCGTTGCGGATACGGAAACGGTGAAGTGCATCGTCGTGCTTTTCGATGACCCCGGTAAAGACATTTTCATAGGCAGTCGCTGTCAGCCTTCCCCCCTCCAGCACGAGAATTCGACTTGTCAGCGCCGATGCCTGGGCGCGATCGTGGGTGGTGAAAATCAGGCTGATCTGTTTCTCCCTGTTGATCTGACGCAATACATCGACCACGACTTCCCTGTTTTCGGCGTCGATGCCCGAGGTCGGTTCATCGCAAAGGAACACTTCCGGTGACAGAGCCAGCGCTCTTGCCAGCGCCACGCGCTGGGTCTCACCACCGGACAGGCGATGGGCCGGTGCGGAAATAAACGAACGCATACCGACCCGATCGAGGCTTTCCTCGACCATGCGTTCGCGCTCGATTTTCGGAACGCCCCTGATTTTCAATCCGAACTCCACGTTTTTATACACGCTGGTGGTAAACATGATGGGGTGCTGGTCCACCATCACCACCTTCTTGCGCAGCTCCTGCAGAGCGGCTTCCGTATAGCGCACTGTCTGGGACCGGAAGGACACATCACCACAGCTGGGGGCGTCCAGGAAGGCCAGTATGTTCAGCAGCGTGGTCTTGCCAGCTCCGTTCGGCCCCAGCAGCGCATAAACCTTACCGGCTTCGATTTCCAGAGAAGCAATATCCAAAACGGATCGCCGGAGATAAACTTTTTGGATGTCCGACAGCCGGTAAAGGATCATATCCGGGTTCTCCCCTGGAAATAATGAAACAACAGGTTCATGCCAAAACTGAACCCCAAAAGAATCATCCCCAGAGCCACCGCCAGTGTGAACGCCCCCTTGTCGTATTCCAGGGCCATGGCCGTGGTCATCGTACGGGTGAACCCCTTGATGTTGCCCCCCAGCATCATGCTGATGCCCACCTCGGAGATGACCCGGCCGTAAGCGGCGATAACGGCGGCCATGATACCAAAGCGCGCCTCGCGAAACACGACCCAGGCTGTCTGAAGGCGATTGGCGCCCAGGGTTGCGGCTGTTTTACGGTATCGTTCGTCGATGCGACTGATGGCCGCAAGTGTGAAGACCGTTACCACCGGTACGATCAGTATCACCTGGCCGATGATGATGGCCTTCTGGGTATACAGAAGATCGAAAATGCCCAATATGCCCCGGCGGGAGATAAAGGCATAAACCATCAGGCCGATCACCACGGTCGGCAGGGCCAGCAATGTATTTAGCACCGTGACGACGATGCGTTTGCCGGAGAATTCTTTGAATGACACCGCAAAGCCGGCCGGAATTCCGATCAGGGCGGCGATCAGGGTCGATCCGAAACTGACCTTCAGCGAAACCCCGACGATGGCGAGCATCTCCGGGTCCATCGATACCACCAGAAAAAAAGCGGAGACCAGACTGTCGATCAAAAGATCCAAAACCTTCCCCTCACATCATTTACAATGCGGAACCCTTGTCAGCGCAAACGCGATGTTCGATACCGATCCGTATGATATCCTGTAAAACAGGACATAGCTGAACCCGCACCCACTAGATAGGGTTTACTATCCTAAATCATTCCCTAAATCCGGACACGGATCGCTTCAAAAGCGGCGCATACACGAAAGACTGTAAGCAGTGTCGCGGGCATGCTCTCTGGACACTGCCGGTAAAGCGGCCCGCAACGATGGAATTCGGGCATTTTGATGAGACGCTAAACCCGTCTATGGGATAGCATCCGGGTAAAATAACTGCTTGTCCAGCAGCCGATAATTGCGGATCACTGACTGGCCGCGTGCCGACACCAGCCACTCGGCAAACTGTGTCGCCAGTTCGGTTTTTACCTGGGGATGCTTTTGCGGGCTGATCGGGATCACCCCATAAGGATTGGCCAGCATGGCATCGCCTTGAACCAGCACCTGCAGATCGATGGGTACATCGCGCCCGAACTTGTATTTGATATAGGATCCGCGGTCGGCCAGGGTGTACCCCTGCTTTTCATCGGCGAAGGTGATGGTTTTTCCCATGCCCTGGCCGATGGAAAGGTACCACTGGCCCAATCCTCTCGGATGGGTGAAACTGACTTCCCGTTGTTTGCCCTTCTTGACGATGTTCATGCTCGCTTTATCCAGGTTCAGGCCGGTGGCCTTCCAGAGCTGCTGCTCTTTGGTGTGGGTGCCGCTGTCATCTCCCCGGGAGACGAAGGGCTGGCCGGAGGCGGCGATCTTCTTGAGCGCTGCCGCAGCGTCCGTCATCCCCTTTACACCGGCCGGATCGGCAGCCGGTCCCAGGATGACAAAATCGTTGTGCATCACGGCATAGCGACGGGTACCGTAGCCGTCTCGGACGAAATTTTCCTCCCGGGCCTTGGCGTGCACGAAAATCACATCCACGTTGCCGTCCATGCCGTCGCGGATGGCCGCCCCGGTACCCTTGGCGATCACCTTGACCTGAATACCGGTGTCTTTGCTCAGCTCCGGCAACAATACGTCCAGCAGTCCGGAAGCCTGGGTGCTGGTGGTGGTAGACATTTTCAGAATTTTATCCGCTCCCGCAGCACCTCCGGACAGAATACCAATCATCAAAAGCCCGCCGCACAGCATCCACACGCATCGATTTATTCTCATTTCTTCTCAGCTACCGGTTTCAGGATTCATTCACAAATTTATCTACTGCGCCTTTTCCTCGGCACCGTTATTTCCCCTGAATACCATTCGGCCGGAAAACTGCAGGTCATATCCGGCAGTGGCATCCGCAAGCTCTCGAAACGCCTTCTCGTGCAACAGCGACAGAAACCGCTGAATCCCCTCGTCAAAGAAGCGATCTTTGGAAATCATCAGGTCATAGCGTTCCCAGCGAAGGGAAATAAACCCGATGCCCAATGCCTCGGCCACCGCCCGGATTCCCGGCCCGGCATCGGCTTTGCCGGAGAGCACTTCGAGACCAACGTCCAGGTGGCGCTGAACTTCGTGTAAATAACCGTCGACCTTTTCTCCCCGGATGCCGGCCCTATTCAATTCATGATCGAGCAGCAGACGGGTGCCGGTTCCCAGCGAGCGGTTGACGATGGTGATTCCCTTTTGGGCCAGGTCGGCCACAGAGCCGATATTTTTGGGGTTTGCCCTTTGGACCAGCAGACCCTGTTCGCGCCGGCAGAAGTTCACCACGGCCGGCATCATCTTCAGCACCTGAAGGGCATAGTCGAAATTGTATTCGTCCTCATCATCCTGCAACAGGTGGCTGGTGGCGATATGACACAGGTTGCGACGCAGGGCTTGCAGTCCGCCCATGCTGCCCAGGTTTCCGAAGACGGCAATCTGGCCGGCCTCCTGGGTGTTGAACAGTGCGAGAGTTTTGTCCAGCAGCAGGTCATTGCTGCCGGCAAGGATCAGCAGCCCCTGGTAGGAGGGCAAAGCGGTCTTCATTTCCGGAAAATTGATGGTGTGGGTCTCGATCCATTGCTCCACCAGGTGCTGGGGAAAAAGCCATTTTCCGGTGATTTTCGTGGCCGGCAGGCCTTTCTCGGACACCAGGGAGTAAACCATTTTCTCGTTGACCCCCAGAAAGGTCGCCAACTCTTTGGTCGAAAGGTTTTTCGCCAATTGTAAGCAGATCCTTTTTTGTTTGTTCTTGCCGAATCACCTCACCCTTGAGGGTATTTTCAGTAGTATTTACGTCATTTGTTGTCAATTCATTTTTCATTATCCGATAAATTATAGAAATAAACGACCAAAAATAACTAAATATTACAGTTGTCCGATTCGGACAGCTTCCGGTTGACGAGCAACGGCAGACATGAAAAGAAAGGAAAATCCGATGGGCCTGCCACCCGCAGATTCGACGCCTGTCGGCCGGTTTACCCTGAAAAAGGAGGTGGAGTTTGAAGACGATCGGCTTGCTCGGTGGAATGAGTTGGGAATCGACGATCGAATATTACCGGGTCATCAACGAAACCGTAAAAGAAAAAATGGGCGGTCTGCACTCGGCCAAATGCATCCTGTATTCCGTCGATTTTGCAGAAATCGAAAAACTGCAGCACGAAAACCGATGGGATCAGGCGGCTCGGCTCCTCGTACAGGCATCCAGGAGTCTTGAGATCGCCGGTGCGGATTGCCTGGTGCTTTGCACCAATACCATGCACAAGCTGGCGCCGGAAATCCAGCAGCAATTGTCGATTCCGCTGCTGCACATCGCCGACCCCACCGCGCAAAAGGTTCGATCGGCCGGTCTGCGCAAAGTAGCGCTGCTTGGAACCCGGTTTACCATGGAAGAGGATTTTTACCGGGGGCGGCTGGAGCGCCCGCACGGATTGGAAGTTCTGATTCCTTCGGAAGCCGACCGGCAGATCGTCCACAGGGTGATCTACGATGAACTCTGTATGGGCATCATCGCGGCGGCATCGGCCAGGCACTACGCCCAAATAATCGGGCGGCTGATCGATGCCGGAGCCGAAGGGGTGATTCTGGGATGCACGGAAATCGGGCTGCTGGTCAAACAGGCCGATTACGGCCTGCCGCTGTTCGACACCACGCGGATCCATGCCGAAGCGGCGGTCGATTTTGCTTTGGAAGAAGAATAAAAAAAAAGGGGGCGCTCTCTATTTGCAGGTATTTAAATAAAGGGGGCGTCCACTTTTTTCGTCCCCTCTTTTCGTCCCCTTTTTTTCCCTTTATTTCCCTATTTTCCAATGCTCAACGCTGGATTAAATCGTCCCGCAACAGTTGGGCTTTGCGTATTTTTCGTTTCTCTTCTTACCTGTTCCGACAGAAAAGGGATGAGTTCTCCCAACGTAACCCGACCGTCGGTGTTGTAATCCGCCTTTCCTTTCAACCCCTCGAGAAGATGGAATGTAAAAACACCGTGGCCTCCGCCCCATTGGGCGCCTTCCTGAGAAAACTGGCTGTCATCGGAGGCGGATAGGATACAGATTCCGTCACTGATTTTTGAAAGCGTTTGCAAGGTAGAACTCATCGGTACCACCGTGACGCCCCGACCGGCGCGCCTGGCGACGTCAAAGGATTGACCGACTCCCCCGGCATGGCACGCGTCGGTGATGACAATTACATTTTTCGCCTTGATAAATCGCCGTAATGCCGTTTCGATATCCCACATCGGGAAACCAGACGAAGGCACACTGTCGTATAGCGTGTCATAAGGCAGCAGAAAAAGGTTCTCCGGGTGATCCGGCGACTGCGGGCTTCCGTGCCCTGCAAAATAAATGGTGACCGTATCCTCTGCTAATGCCTGGTTGAGCCACTCAAACAAGGACTTTCTGATGTTCGAACCCGTGGCGTTGGCATCGATCAACAGTGTAATCCTGGAAGGAGCGTACTTGCCGCCTTGCGGCGACACGAGCCAGTCATAGAACGACTGCGCATCTGCTGAGGCGTAGCGAAGTTGCTGAACTCTGGTATCTTTATATTTCGAAATTCCAACGATAACTGCCCACCCGGTGCCGGCAACATTGTATTTTCCAGTTTGCTCGCCTTTATTTGCCTGCCTTGTTTCAATAGTCGCATTTCCGGCTACATTTTTCTGCACTGACGCCGACTGGCTTTCCACCGTCAAGATTTTGTTAGCGGCGGTCGCCGGTTGGTAGCTTATCAGGTCATTGTGTATTGGATAGCCCTCTTTGGTGCGGAAGTTGCTGTTATGCACCAGTTTGACGACGAACTTCACGTCAGGCGCATACCAGTAATATTGATCCCGGGATTGCCTCATGTTTGATGCTGAAAAGTTTCTGTGTATTTTATAAGTGAGAAACGCTCCAGCAAGGGTATCGACCGTTTCGATCTTTTCAACCTCCCAGGTGTTTATAAAGATTCTAAAAATGCCGTCCGCCCCCTCGCCTTCAGTTTCATTTTGCCACTTTTTACCGATGAAAAGCGGGAAGTTTAGCGCTCTTTCCCATGGAGCACCCATTCTGGATTTATCACGGGAGGCAATAAAATCTGTTCCTAAAATATGATATCCGATATCATAGTGACGGTGCCAGAGAACCTCACCTTCTTCATTTTTTACTTCCACAACAAACTTCCCGTCCGGTTTCACTTCTATCACTTTGTGATACCTCAGGCCCCGATGGCTCTTCACCACCCACTGCTCTCCAATTAACATTTGTGGAGCATTTACCACCGGTTCCCCGGATTGGGGTGCCTGGTTTTTGGCCTGGATCGAATGACAGACGAACAGTGGGGCCAGCAGAACAGAGAAGATCATGATGGTTTTACGGTGTAAGATTTTTATTGAGATCCGCATAGTCGGCTCCTTGGATCAGATAACGTTTCTCGGATGTTAAACTGGTGCTCAGTCAAGTGACAATAACGCCAATCAAAGTAAAAATGGAAACATACTCGAGAAAGAATTCGAAAAGTGAAGCCCGAACCGCCTACGTAACCAGGGTCCGCCAAAGGTCCGGTTGAATGGGAAAGCTGTCTGGGCTGGAGGGAAAATATACATCGGTGTGAGGGGAATAATCAAATGAAATTTTTCTGAAAAATGAACAGTGGAACAAACAGGTTGCGCCAGGAGGAACTGTGCTGGGGGCCGTTTCGGCCGAACCGCAATGGCAAGTCCGTCAACCGCCAGGCGATGTTGCGGTCTTTACATCCGGCGGTAACAAAACGCCCCGGGCGGGCAGCAAAGGAAAGAAGGGATGCATTTATTATTTAAACGTAAAAGTTATATGCAGGGTGTCAATCTCGGTATGCAAATATTTGAATGTTGAGAGCGTCCCTTCTATGACTCAATATTCTATCCCCTACTCCGGCGTTTTTTCCGGATACGGGCAGAGGCGTTTCAACGGGCATCCGGGGCATTTCGGACTTCGGGCCGTACAGTACTGCCGACCGAAAAAGATCAGCCGCAGCGAGAAATCGCTCCAGTCGGAACGAGGCACGATACGCATCAGATCAAACTCGACTTTGACCGGATCCCCATTGCGGGTCAACTCGAGTCGACGCGTGATTCGACCGACGTGGGTGTCCACCACGATGCCCGGTTTGCCGAAAGCCGCGCCAAGCACTACATTAGCGGTTTTGCGCCCAACCCCCGGCAGCTTCACCAGTTTCTCCAAGTCATCCGGAACTTTACCGGCGTGATCTTTGAGCAACGCCGCAGCGCAGTTTTGTATGCTTCTGGCCTTGTTGTGGTAAAAGCCGGTGGAGCGGATCAGCGCCTCGATCCGCTCACGGGGGGCTTTTTCAAAATCCCGTGGAGACCGGAACTCTTCAAAAAGAGGCGGGGTGACCCGGTTGACCTGACGGTCCGTGCACTGGGCCGACAGGATGGTGGCCACCAGCAACTCAAACGGGTTGCGGTAAAGCAGCTGGGGCTTGACTTCGGGATACAGGCTTCTTAGCGTTTTCCTAATGCGATCGGCACGTTTTTTCAGATCCAGGGTCATGTAAGCGGACGTTCTCGGCTGAATTTGCGTTGTAACGCTTGCGTTGGTCAGGTCAAGGTTCAACCTTTCTTATAGGGCGCATCCACATGCACGGTCAAGGCGCAATCAACACTTCCGACAAACCGGTCAGGGCGCTGGGCCTGTGTTCCGGCGGACTCGACAGCATGATG
>JAHEIV010000091.1 GCA_024639205.1 Deltaproteobacteria bacterium
CAGGTGCCGGCTCTCTTGTCCCCGAATGGAAGACACGGGGGTGCGGCAGGACCGGCCCGACAGCGAAATCACGCTGCCGCATCCTATGGGAAAGGACCGGAACTTGTCAAGCAGCAGCCAGCGTGAGGCGTGAACATTTACTTGACAAACTTTTTGCACCGACAGTAATAAAAACAAGTGTTTCTTTAAAGTTGCCGCCCGTTCTTGCGGTCGAAAAGGATCCGTTCGGCGCCGACGCGTATTTCGATAAACCAAACGTCGCTTCTCACTCGGCAACCAGGCATGCAGGTCATCACCCCCCCCCACTACCCTGGTGTGCACCGGTGTGAGGGAAACGGGTGAAACCCGGGCTGTCAATCTCCAACCAAACCGGTGGCTATGGAAATTACCCACAACCGCAGGCGCTGGATCCGGGAAGTGTTAAATCCCCCGGAGATCGGTGTCGTTTACACCGGCAACAGGGGATTTTTCCCCGATGCTCCCGTCAACCGGCAACCTTCGATGCTGTTTGTCGATTTGCTCAATCGCAGCCTGGGTGGCGTCATCCTGCGAACGAAATGGCAGATCGATCTGGAGTCAGAATTCTTCCTGCAAATCCACAACGCCCTGGAAGACCTATGGGAAACCGTTACAGTCAGGGTCAAGTGGGCAAATGCCGATCCGCACAGACCCGGTTACAACATCATCGGCGTGGAGTTCTGCTCACCGGAGGAAGCCGTTCGAATGCCTGAAGAACAACGCCCGTCACGCAAAATCGTACCGCTTCCATCGGATTACGAATTTTTCCGGGCCTGGGAACTGTTTCAGGCCATACCCCGGGATGCCGTGTGCGCCGTCTTAAACGAACTGACGTATGGACACGTAAAAGCCGGATACCGGCTGCTGAAAATGGGCACCCGCATCGACTCCTGCCATTTGATTCAAACCGGGACCTGTGTTGTTCAGGTCGAGAAAAACGGAAAGCTGCAGCCCGTCGGCCGCCTGCATCCCGGCGATATCGCCGGTGAAATGGCCATTCTCGACGATCTGCCGCTGGAAATGCACGTGGATGCGGAGACCGACCTGGAACTTTGGTCGTTGAGCCGCAAACGCTTTGACGCCATTTGCACCGAACACCCGGAGTTGAGAAATTTTTTAACCTACCTGCTGACACGACGGTTCGAGGCTGCAAACCATCACCTGAGAAGAAGGCTCGATCCTTACCTGGTCACAGACATGATCGGTGAGGGCACACACAGCCTGATTTTCAAGGGAGTGCACGCAACGCTGAAACTGCCGGTCACCATCAAGATGCTCAAGCACGAGCTTTCTCTGGAAAAACCGTTCATCGATCCGCTGCAGAAACAAGCCCGCCTGATTGCCGGAATCAACCACCCGAACGTAGTCCGGATTTACGAGATACAGCAACGTTACCGCACCTTGTTCTTGATTTCAGAGCACCTGCCGGGCGAGCCCTTGAAGTCCCTGCTGGAGCGCTGGAAAAACCTGCCCCTGAATCGTGTCACCGGGTTTCTGGTGCAGGCTTGCCGCGGTCTGGTCCACGCCCATCGCCACGGCATCATCCATTGCCGTCTGACACCGGGCAACCTGGTGATCATCAGTGGTGATCGGCTCAAAATCGTCGACTTCATGATCGGACTGCGGGCAGAGAAGCTGGCAGACAGGGAAACCGGCGGGATGCACTACAGGGCGCCGGAACAACTGGAAGGGGGAGCGTTCGATCATCGCGTCGACTTGTATGCACTGGGGGTCATCGCGTACGAAATGATAGCCGGCAGCAAACCCGTTTCAGCAGATGAACTGCGGCGATTGCCCGATGATCCGGCCTTTCGAAAAGCGGGATTTCCGGAAATCCTGAAACGATTTGTCCTGAAAACCTGCGCATCCGATCCGGCCGGGCGATTTGACAGCGCACAACAGGCCCTGAATCACCTTCAGCCACTGGCCGATCACTATGGCATCCCCAGCGGGCAACCGGAGGGCGAGCAACGTAAAATCGCCACGATATCCCTGGTCTTTCGAGAGAAAGATCAACACGCCCTGAATCAAAGTCTGGAAGCATTCAGCTCCGGGCTCATAGATATTGACGCCGAGATCACCGGGATGGACATCGACGATCTGTAATCCGGATGTTTCGGAAGCCGTCCTCCGGCGGGTGCGTTACCGCAGGGTTCGGTAAATGCAAATACCGATCGCCATTGGATGACCGCTAGGCTAACTGCCTTTGCATCTATATATTCACCAAATCATATCCGGTGTTTCATCATTATTAAAGGAGACGTGCCATGACGCAGCAATGGGTATACCGATTCGACGAACTCGATGCAGTGGAGGAAACTGTCGGCGGCAGCTGGGAAGACGTCCGGTCCTTTCTGGGCGGCAAGGGTGCCAATCTGTTTGAAATGGTGCGTTTGGGGATTCCGGTTCCGCCCGGCTATACCGTGACCACCCAGGCGTGCAACGCGTATCTTGCCGGCGGCGGCGCCGTTCCGGAGGGCATGTGGGAACAGATGATCGCTGCGCTGGAATCGATGGAGGAGTCGACCGGAAAGAAATTCGGTGATCCGGACAATCCGCTCCTGGTTTCGTGTCGATCGGGCGCCAAATTTTCTATGCCCGGGATGATGGACACGGTTCTGAACATCGGCTTGAATGACGAAACCGCCCAGGGTTTGACGAAACTGACCGGCGACGAACGCTTCGTTTACGATGCCTACCGTCGCCTGGTCCAGATGTTCGGCAGCGTGGTGATGGGCATGCCCGACGAGATCTTCGAAGAAGTGATCACGGCAGCGTGCAGAAAAGCGGGTGTGCAGTCCGATACGGAGCTGCCGGCCGAAAGCTGGAAAACGATCACCAAAGACTTCAAGGATCTTTTTCGCCACTACACCCACCACCGGTTCCCGCTGGTGGTGCGCGAACAGCTCAAACTGGCTACCGAAGCCGTTTTCAAGAGCTGGAACGGCAAGCGCGCAGTGGATTATCGCAAAGCCGCCGGTATCCCGGATAATCTGGGCACGGCGGTCAACATTGTCGCAATGGTATTCGGCAATATGGGCAATGAATGTGCCACCGGGGTGGCCTTGACCCGCAACGGTACCACCGGCGAAAAGCGGATTGAAGGTGACTACCTCACCAACGCCCAGGGAGAGGACGTGGTGGCAGGCATCCGACTGACAAAGGATCTCAAAGAGCTGCAGGTCGAAATGCCGTCGGCCTATGCCGAATTCGAGCAGATTGCCCAGCGCCTCGAACGACACTACCGCGACATGCAGGATGTAGAATTTACGATCGAAAACGGCAAACTGTGGATGCTTCAGACCCGTGACGGCAAGCGTTCGGCCCAGGCCGCCGTGCGCATCGCCGTGGATATGGCCGAGGAAGGCTTGATCAGTAAAAAAGAGGCCGTGTTGCGGGTCAGCCCGGAGCAGGTGGATTTTTTTCTCCACCCGCAGTTTCACCCGGATGCGACCAAGGCAGCGAAAATCGCCGGTCGACTGCTGGCCAGCGGGCTCAACGTCTCACCCGGGGCCGCTATCGGTGTGGCAGCTTTTGACGCCGACCTGGCGGAAACCTGGGCCAAAAAGGAAAACAAGCAGGTGATCATGGTGCGCCCGGAAACCAAACCGGATGACGTACACGGCATGCTGGCGGCCGAAGGAATCCTGACCAGCCGCGGGGGCCGTACCAGTCACGCCGCCCTGGTTGCACGCCAGTTCGGCAAACCGGCCGTGGTGGGCGTTGCGGCCCTGAGCATTGAAATTGCCAAACGCCAGATGCAGGTCGGTGACACGGTTATCAACGAGGGGGACTGGCTGTCCATCGACGGAACCACCGGGGAAGTTTTCACCGGAAAGCTGGAAACCATGGTACCCGACATTAAGGACCCGAATTTGATAAAACTGCTGTCCTGGGCCGACGAGTTCCGCCGTCTGGGAGTCTGGGCCAATGCCGATTACCCCGCCGACGCCCGGCGTGCCCGGGAATACGGGGCAGAAGGCATCGGCCTGTGCCGAACCGAACACATGTTTTTCGAAACCGACCGCCTGCCCCTGGTGCAGAAAATGATCATGACCGACCTGCCGGTGGAGCAAAAAGAAGCCCTCCAGGCCCTGCTGCCGTTTCAGCGGGAGGATTTTGCGGGTCTCTTTCGCGCAATGGACGGGCTGCCGGTCATCATCCGCCTCATCGATCCCCCCCTGCACGAATTTCTTCCCGATCCCATGGAGCTGCTGCACGAACTGGCGGATTTGAAGATCCGCCTGCAGCACGCAACCTCACTGGCGGAAATCGACGAACTTCTCCAGCAGGTCAAGACCAGGGAAACCGTCCTCAAAAGGGCCGAAACCCTGCGGGAAGCGAATCCGATGCTCGGCCTGCGGGGAGTGCGCCTTGGTATTTTTATACCGGAGCTGACCGCCATGCAGGTGCGCGCTATTTTCGAGGCGGCTTGTGAGGTGGCCAGAGAAGATGTGTCCGTGCATCCGGAGGTGATGATACCGCTCACCAGCCATGTGAACGAGCTCAAGGTCCAGCGCTCTGCTCTGGAGGTCGTAGCCAAAGAGGTCATGCAGGAGAATGGTGTGGAAATCGACTACAAGTTCGGAACGATGATCGAAATTCCGCGGGCGGCTTTAACCGCTGACCAGATTGCCGAACACGCCGAATTTTTCTCTTTCGGCACCAACGACCTTACCCAGACGACATTCGGCATCTCCCGTGATGACGCCGAGGCCGGCTTTCTGATCGACTACATGGAAAAGCAAATCCTTCCCAACAACCCATTTGCCACGATCGACGAAGATGGCGTCGGCAAGCTCATGGCTATGGCCGTTCAGGGTGGGCGCTCGATCAACCCCGACCTGGAATGCGGGATCTGTGGTGAGCACGGCGGAGATCCTGAATCGGTCAAACTCTGCCACCGCATGGGATTGAGCTATGTTTCCTGCTCGCCTTTTCGGGTTCCCATCGCCCGCCTGGCAGCCGCCCATGCAGCGCTGGAGGAAATGCCAAAGAAATAGAAGGGTTGCGGGTTTGCTCTGAGACGCTGTGAAATGACACTGCTGCGGTTTTATGATCCGGTTTCATTTGAATCTGCACACCGCAGTGCGCGGTGAGGATTGCAGTGAAGCTCCCCGCGACAAGCCGCGGGGGATTCTGCTTAAATCTCGCTAAACGCTGGGGTTTCATTCACCCCACCCGTGCAGGCCGGTTGAATGGTTTGTCAGAAGGCAGAGCGACCTTCGCGTTTTTGCTTTTCTTCCAGCGCTTGCCGCTTTTTTTCTTCCGCCAGTATGAACTCATCCAGGTTGTCCGCATAATAGATTATCATTCGAAACAAGGGACGCTCGTTGCGGCGAGTCAGAATTGCCACGAGAAAGACATCGCGGTTGTTTTCCCAGTACTGTATCTCGCCGCGACCCTGCTGCAGTTGCGCCACCATCGGTTGGCCGTATTTTCCCGACAGGGTTTCGATGATATCGGAGATGTCGCGGATCGATTCGATTTTCACGGTAAGGGGCTTTCGAGTGCCTTCGGAAAACAGGATTTCGACGTAGCTGAACGGCAGGTTTTTTCTGGCGGCCCAGCGGTACATCAGTTTGATGGTCGGGTGCTCGATGCGTTCGCCCGGAGGGTCGTTCAGGCGTCGATTCAGCTCATCGAGTCGCGGAAAATACTGCTGCAGAAATCCGCTTTGAACGATTTCCAGGTTGATGACACTGCGATATTCGACTGCATCCGAGGAGAGGGTGTCTACGAGGCGCTCCCGCAGGGACTTGGAGTAAATGGTGTTGGAATGGATATCGAAAAACGTAAAGCTCCCGTTTCGGTCCTTCTTGGGCGTTTCGATCTTTTCTTCCGCAGAACAGGAAAAGACGGTCAAAATAACCAACAACGGGAGCACAAGCAAAACCCGTATTGATGATTTGATTGTTCCGGCACGCTGGTTCATTGACCCTCTCGACAGTTCCCACATGTTTAATCGGGCTTGGCTGAAAAAGATTCATGAAAGTTGCGAGATCCGTGTCGCGTCTTTACCTGTACTACGAAAACCATAGTCTTTACCTGTTCTACAAAAACCATAAGAGATCGGTAAGATTGTGTCAAGCCACCGTTGCAAGCGGCAAATCCACTTGTAATTGCCGGATCGAGCGGCTAAGCTTGTGGTTGTCTATACAAACGAACCCGGAAGGAGAGCAGGCAAGATGCACACCCGGGAAGCCATCATTTCCTTTTCTCAGAGTGAAAAGATCAAAGCCGGCATTATCTGGTTGTCCCAGGCGCTGGAGCTGTTGACCGGGCTGCCGGAAAAAAATCGTAAAAATGCGGAAAAGGTTGCACACGTATTTTTATCCTCCATGCTGCGAGATGTCCATCTTTCCGCCAGACTGTCCGGCGACGACACATGGCGAGAAGCGGAGAAGAACATTGACCTGGCACTGGTGATGCTCGATTCCGGAGTTGCCCGGGAGTCCTCCTACCATATCACCCGCGCGTTGGGGAGCGTCACCACCATTGGCCAGCGGGCCATGTCCTATTTGAAGAGTCAAGGGTTATTGTAACACCCGAGCTTGATTGAATATGGATGGGGCTTTGCACATCGGGTATCGAAACCAGGTTGTTGCAGCTTCACTTGGGCGCGTGTATCCTTCGGGTGATGATGTCAATGTGAAAAGGGAATGATTCCAAGCGGCGATCCTGAAAATAGCGTCTCAGCGTTTTTTCGACAACCGGGAAGGCAAGCTGCTCCCAGGGAATTTGCTCTTCACTGAAAAGACGGACATCCCGGCTTTCATGGGTAGGCCCAAAGCTCTTGCTTTTCAGCTGCGCCCGAAAGAAGAAGTAGATCTGGCTGATGTGGGGGATATTGTATAGCCCGTAAGGCTCCAAACCAAGAACGTTTACGCGGGTCTCTTCTAAAACTTCACGCTGCGCACCTTCAGAGACGGTTTCATTGTTTTCCAGAAATCCGGCCGGAAGCGTCCACATTCCCTCACGGGGTTCTATGGCCCGCAGACACAGCAGAATCTGGTTGTTCCACTCCGGAATGCAGCCTACCACCATCTTCGGATTCCGATAATGGATCAGGCCGCAAACCCGGCAACAGTGCCGCCGCCGATCGTCACCGGCTGGGACTTCCAGCAAAAGCGGCCCTCCACAGTTCGTACAGTACCTCATGGCAGTCGGCTAGTTACGGTTACGCCGCTGTAAGCGGCTGTTTGCATTGCCCGGCGCAGAAAACCTTTTCTGCTATTGGTTCAACAGCCAACCGCTAGAGTCCCAAAAACAGATAGTCCGCGTCTGAACTGTTGACGGTTTCGCGCTCGATGCTGCCGGGCACCTCCGGCAGGATAACCGTGGTGGGGATGTCGACCCGTTTGCGGATCTGGGCCGGCACGGCCTGTTTATGGACATGCCCGGCGCCGGCCAGCAACACCATAGTCGAATTCGGGTTGGATTTCAAATACGCCAGTGCGCTGATGGCCATGATATTGTCCCACACCAGTTGTGCCTCGCAAAAATAGACAAAGTTCAGATTCCCATGGGCATGGGCGCCGAAAGACCTGCGAATGTATTCCATATACTCCTGATCCACCCGGCAGGTGATGTTGGAAAGCGTTTCCTTCTGCTGCTCGGACAACGACTGAAATCCCTGCCGGGCAACCTGGCGGGTGATTTCCCGCGGCACATTCAGGCCGACCAGCGGTATGTTTTCCTGTTTTGCGTATTCAAAAATCGGACGGTACAGCGACCAGTCGTAGTTCCAGTTGTCGTAATAAACTTTTTCGAATTCCGCCGGGGTCATCTCCCCGTTCACCCAGCGATCCAGGTCCGCCTGGCTGTCGTTGCGAAACATTTCCAGACCGATGCCCACTTTCACCCCGGCCTCGTGCAGCTGCCGGATGATCACCAGCTGCGCCTGGTGGTGGCCCGGGCTGGTGTGGTGTTCACCGACCAGCACCACCCGGCTTTGGCCCAACCGGTCGAGAACCGCTGAGAGTTCCAGATCCTGTTGAATGTGCAGATCGAACAGCCGATGCTCGACGGATTTCGAAACCGCGCATCCGGCCGGGACCATGACCAGAATAATCCACAAAAAAAACATTACCTTTTTCAACATTTTCCTCCGGGTAAAACCATAAACTGGGGACTCCTGCGGGTATTTTCCCGCGCGGGCCGGGAGCTGAACTGCTTGCTGCCCGCAGGTGTCATTCACCGGCCGGCCAGCGGTAGATCACCGGTGAGTTTTGCACCGGCCAGATCCCTTTTGCACGATTGAGCCCCCGGCTGAAAGCCAGGTAACTGTATTTTCCGTAGTGCGTCACTTTGCGGGCAACCGGTTCGGCAAACGCTGCCGACAACGGAAGAAAGATGCCGGCAACCTTGTGTTTGGCTATCGGATGCGGCCCGACTCCAAAAAATGCGTCCCAGGGCTGCTGAAACGACGTTTTCTGCAGAACAAAGCCGTCATCCCGAAAAGTGACGTGGCCGTTGATGGCCGGCAGCCACCCGCGGTCCCTGGGCATTCCCACCAGCAGCAGATCGTGACGAGCCACCTCAGCGGGATTGATCGCGTTTTCGGCAACCACCCGTGTGTTTTTCAACCCCAGGGACAAAACCAGCGTGCGGGCCGCTTCCTCGACCCCTTTTTCGAGTCCATCGGCCAGCACCACCAACACCGAAGAGGCGCCTTTGATGGAGTTCACCGAGGCCGGGATCTCCGCCGGCGCCAGCCTTCTGAACAGATTCGCCTGGGGATCGAAAACCAGTTTTTCCGGTGGGGCGTCCGTCTGAAAACTGAACTCGGTCTGCGGGCCGGACAGATAAAATCTTTGGGTAACAGCATTGCCGTTGCTTTTGAGCAGCATGTCGGCCGCCAGGTCATAATACGGGCTTTGTTGAACCACGCGCCCGGTAATGCGCCACTGTCGGTTCTTCTGTCGAACCGTAATGTCGCGCAATGCCAGCTGGGGGGCACCGCTGCGATTGATCCATTGATCGAAAAACTGGTTTAAAGAAGTCTTCCCGCGTGATTCAAAGGCTTGCAGCAGTTGACGCCAGGTTATGGCCTGGAACAGGTGCTGGCGATATGCATCCTGCAGGCTCTTCCAGAAGGTATCTTCACCGAGGCGCATGCGAAGC
>JAHEIV010000092.1 GCA_024639205.1 Deltaproteobacteria bacterium
GAATCGTGATCGACGGCCGGCCCATCAGCGACCGCCAGGTCCTGCAAGCCTACCGGCAGGTCAAATCCGCTGCGAACACCGATCGCCAACCCACCTTTTTCGAGTTCACCACCGCCATGGCGCTGGCTGAATTTGCCCGCCGCAACATCCAGTGGGCGGTTGTGGAAACCGGAATGGGCGGTCGCCTGGATGCCACCAACATCGTCTCCCCTGCTGTTTCGGTGATCACCAATGTTTCTATGGAACACCGCGAATACCTGGGCAACACGATTCGCGCCATTGCCCGCGAAAAGGCGGGTATCATCAAACCGCGGACCCCTGTGGTCACCGGTGTACGTCAACCCACGGCAGTTGCAGAAGTAGAAGCTGCTGCTGCCGACAGACGCGCACCGCTGCTTCGCCTGGGAAAGGATTTCCGGGTTCGCCGCCATTCGAACGGCACATTTACCTACGTTGGCATCCACCGCACATGGCAGCGGATGAAAATCAGTCTGGTGGGCAGCCACCAGACGGAAAATGCAGCACTGGTGCTGGCCGTCTGCGAGATTCTCGATCGACAGGGGCTGCACCTGTCCTTCGATCAGATCCAGGCTGGGCTGCTGCAAACGACCTGGCCGGGCAGAATGGAGGTGGTCTCCACCGAACCCATGGTAATGCTGGACGGGGCACACAACCTGACGGCTGCCCGCAATTTGGCCCGCTATCTGCAATCCCATCTGTCGAATCGAAAGATTACGCTGGTGGTCGGTATTCTGGAGGACAAGCCCTACCGGGCAATGCTGGAGGCCCTGGTGCCGGTCAGCTGGAAGGTGATCGTCACCCGCCCGCAAATTGACCGCGGTCTTCCGGTGGAAACCCTGATGCCGGTCGTGCGGGAGATGAATTCAAATGTCGCGGCCGTGCCGAACGTAAAACAGGCGTTGCTGCAAGCCATGGCTGAGGCCGGGCCGGGCCATGCAGTTGCGGTCGCCGGCTCGCTGTATGTGGTGGGTGAGGCGATGCAGGCTCTGGAAAACGGAACTTGACATCCGGCCGGCGTTCCATTAACTGTCATTTAACAATCGCGAACATGCGCCCGTAGCTCAGTGGATAGAGCGTCAGCCTCCGGAGCTGAAAGCCGCTGGTTCAAATCCAGCCGGGCGTACCAATTAATCAAGGTTTGACCCCAGACACTGTTCCCCGGCTTACTGGTAATTGACCCCCCACCTGTTTATCTCCCCTTCCTCGCATTGAAAATTTCCAGCAGTGTGTGCTGGCCTTCGGCAGAGATGCCCAGAAGGCTCAACTGTGCCTTGACCTTTTCTGACGCTCCGTTTCCGCCCAGATAGCCGTTTACCCGCGCGGCCGCCGTCGAGCGGACAAAATCGTGAGCGGATGGATACATCCGTTCAAATTCCCGCATCAGGTCCCGTTCCTTTCGCAGGTAGTACTTCTGGTGATAATCTTCTGCGATGGTAAAGCCGGTAAAGGGAAGGATTTCGGTGCGGATCTTTGCTTTTCTTTGCAGGGATTCGCGGTCTTTGCTTTCCATGGCCAGGCGTTTTTGTTCCTCGTTGTGGAAAAACACCACGGCCTTGTACTGGGTCGACCAGGACCGGGAAGTCGGGCTGTGGCTCTCCCAGAAGACATCCAGCAGCCGCTGGTAGGGAATCAGTGATGGATCGAATTCGATTTGGAATGTTTCGGTGTGATCGCCTATCCTGCGATAAGTGGGAGCGGCCGTGGTACCGCCGGCATAGCCCACACTGGTTCTCACCACCCCGTTGATGCTCCCGAACCGGGAGTCCGGCCCCCAGAATCAGCCGGTGGCAAAGGTGGCGGTTTCCAGCCGGGTCGGTTCGGCTTCATCGATCGGTGGTATGCTAACGGCCTCTTTTACGGCAGTCTGCGCTTGGTGCATCGTTGCGGCTCCTTCCGGTGATTGACTTTGCTGCGGGGTTCGTCTGGCGACCGCATCGCACCCGGCGACCCAGAAGATCACCGCCGCGAGTATCAGTGCGCAGTGAACCGGCGCAGGTGCGTATACTCGTTTCTCATTCCAGCTCATGGGTTGGCTCCTGGTTGCCTGGTTAGCAGTCGACACGTCAAAACTAGGGTCGTCCCGGGTCTTCTGTCAACCGGATTTTTTTCTTTGCATTTCGCTTGCGATGATTATTATTCCGGGGTGCTGGCTGTTCGAACAGCTATCCTTCGATTTATGGGTGACGCATGGAATTGTTGTACATATCACCGGAATTTCCATTTAACTACGCCAATTTCATCCTCCAGCTGAATCGGCTGGGTGTAAATGTCTGGGGTATCGGCGAGGCCGATTTTCACGAAATGGGACCGGAATTGCGATCGGCGCTGCAGTGGTATGTGCGAACGAACCTGAGCTCACCGGCGGCGGTGGACAGCGCCATTGCAGAACTTTTTCAGATTCAATCCCACCGGGGGCTGCCGCCGCACTTTGACCTGGTGGAATCTCACAACGAGCAGTGGCTGCGTCTGGAAGCGTATATCAACCAGGCCCACGGCATCGACGGCATCCGGCCGGCGGATATGGACGCGCTGAAGAAAAAATCGGCCATGAAACAGCTCTTTTGCGACAGTGGACTGACGGTTGCACCCGGCGAGCCGATTCGCGGAAAGGACCACGCAACCGGGTTGGCGAATCGTCTGGAATATCCGGTGATCCTGAAACCGGACGAAGGCGTCGGATCCGCCGGCATTTACAAACTTGAAGACGAGGACCATCTGCTCGGCATTCTGCCGGAACTGGCAGGGGATTACCTGCTGGAGAAGTTCATCGATGCCCCGATCGTCACCTATGACGGCCTGGTGGACCGCAGCGGCAACCTGGTATTTGAGAACTCATTGATCTACGCTGACGGGGTACTGGACTGTGTGCAGGGCAAGGAAACGTTTTTCTATGTCGACCGGCAGGTGCCGGAGCGATTGTCCGAAATCGGACGTCTGCTGGTAAAAAGACTCGATATTCGACGCAAGTTTTTTCACTTCGAGTTTTTTTGTGTCGACAAAGACTACATGCCCATTGAAATCAACTGCCGGCCGCCGGGCGGGGCCATCATCGACATGATGAACTACAGTGTCGATCAAGACCTGTATGCCGCCTATGCCCGTGTGGTTACAGGAGCGGACCCGGCCATCGGGAAACAAAAGAAGTACTATTGCGCCTACATCGGGCGACGAAAAAGGCCTTACACCCTGGAGCATGCCGACGTCCTGGCACGCTTTGGCAATACACTGACAGAGCATGGAGAAAATCCGGCCATTTACCGGGAGGCCATGGGCAACTACCGTTATATTTTTCGGTCGTCATCGAAAACCGAACTGCTGGAAACCGCTGCACAGATCCTGAACACAGAACCCTGAAAGCCTGCGCCCGGTCGCTTGCATCCGGAGGAACACAACCGTGAATGTCGTTTACCTCTCACCTCACTTTCCGCTTCACTATCACCGCTTCTGCCAGTCGCTGAAGCAGGCCGGTGCCACTGTACTGGGCATCGGCGATGCCGACCACAGCCAGTTGCCGCCGGAAGTTGTCGACTCGCTGACCGAGTACTACCGGGTGCAGAACATGCACGACATCGACGCGATCACACGCGCTTGCGGGTTCTTCACCCACAAGTACGGCAAGCTCGACCGGTTTGAATCACTCAACGAGTACTGGCTCGACACCGAAGCGCGTATCCGCGATGACTTCAACATGTTCGGCGTGCGGTCCCGGCAGATCGATGATTACCGCCGCAAATCGCGCATGAAAGCCAAGTTCCGCCTGGCCAACGTGCCCACGGCCAGAGGGCGCCTGGTTCGTACCATCGAAGACGCCCGGGCGCTGGTTGCCAAGACCGGTTTTCCGGTGGTGGCCAAACCCGATGCCGGCGTGGGAGCACTCGGCACCTATCGCCTGGACGACGAGCAGGACCTGATTCGCTTTTTCCGCAGCAAGCCCGTGGTGGACTATATCCTGGAAGAGTTTATCTCCGGCACCATTTTTTCCTATGACGGTTTGACCGACCGAAACGGCCACCCGGTGTTTACCACCGCACACACTTTCAGCCAGGGGATCATGGAAACCGTCAACGAGGGGCGGCACATCTCCTATCATTCTCTCCGGGAGATTCCGACAACCCTGGAGACCCACGGATTGAGATGCCTGCGATCCTTCAACGTTCGAGAGCGATTTTTCCACATCGAGTTTTTTCAAACCGCCGACGGCACCTTCGTCGGGCTGGAGGTGAACATGCGCCCGCCGGGCGGCTTTACCACCGACATGTTCAACTACGCCTGCAACATCGACATATATCGCACATGGGCCCAAGTGCTGGTCAACGGCAACGTGGACCTGGACTACTCCCGCAAATATCACTGCTGTTACGCAAGCCGCAAGAACAACCTGTTCTACCGATACTCTCACGAGGAGATCCTCTCGCGCTATAAAAAGTTCATCGTACAGGTGGCCGCCGTACCCGGCGTTTTCAGCAGTGCGCTGGGGGACATCGGCTACATCTTCCGGTCTGAGCACATCGAAGACATCGATACGATTACACAAACCATCCACGAAACCGACGATCGGCAGGAATAACCGTGCACACCGAAGAACATGGCTGGGACAGCCCTCACCTGAACCGGGACATGACGCTGAAAGTCTACGGCCACTGGGGCAAGCCGTTTATCGTGTTCCCCTGCTCCCGGGGTCGATATTACGACTACGAGGGGATGGGCATGATCGAGGCCGTTGCGCCCTTTATCGACAGCGGGCGGATCAAGCTGTATTGCGTCGACAGCATCGATGCCGAGTCCTGGTACGATTTCAGTGCTTCCCCGGACCGGCGCAATGCCCGTCACGAGGCCTACGACCGCTATATTGCCGCCGAGGTGATACCGTTCATCCGAGGCCACTGCCACCAGCCGGCAGCGCGGGTAATGGCCAACGGATGCAGTATGGGCGCCTTTCACGCGGTTAATTTTTTCCTCAAGCACCCGGATCTGTTCGAAGGCACCATCGCCCTGAGCGGGCTATACCGCCTCGATCGAGCCGAATTCGGTCTCGGCAGCGACGACATTCCCGCGGTCTATTTCAATTCCCCGCTTACCTACCTGACAAACCTTACCGACGCATGGTACCGGCAGCAATACCATCGCAGCACCATCATCGTGTGCGTGGGCCAGGGGGCCTGGGAGGAGGAAGCACTGGCCGATACGCGTCATCTGCAGGCCCTGCTGGCAGAAAAATCGATACCGGCCTGGATCGATTTCTGGGGAACCGATGTCAACCATGACTGGCCCTGGTGGTATCGCCAGATGAATCACTTTCTTGCCAATCTGTACAGTTGAGAGGCGCTGTCGCTGCAAATGCCGATCCGATCGATTGAGCGTTTGACAATTTCCGTGTTTTTGATAGGTTTCTTCTCAAACGTCTTCGGTTCAGCCTGCAACCACCAACGGGAATGCTGGAGTCCATGTCTGCCGAAAATCAAACCGAGGGGCGCCTGCGGAGTCTCCAGGAGCACCTGCACAAGGAAATACCGCTACTGGACGGCATCGTTGCCGATTTCAGAACCCTCGATCGCATCACCCGCCGAGTCGGCTATTTCGACAAGGAGCAATCCTACACCTCCCGCATGCCATGGTGGCCGCTGATTTCGGTTCTCGGTACGTATTCTTCCGGCAAATCGGCTTTCATCAACTACCTGCTCGACTACCGGCTGCAGGCAACCGGTAATCAAGCGGTGGACGACAAGTTCACCGTGGTTTGCTACACAAACGACAAGCAGGTGCGCGTGCTTCCCGGTTTGTCGCTGGATGCCGATCCGCGCTTTCCGCTGTACAAAATCAGTCAGGCAATCGATAAAGTCGCCCAGGGAGAAGGTCGAAATATCGACAATTACCTGCAGCTCAAAACCTGTCCCAGCGAAGCGCTGCGGGGCCGGATATTGATCGACTCACCCGGCTTTGACGCCGATGCCCAGCGCGCATCCACACTGCAGATTACCGATCACATCGTCGATCTATCCGACCTGGTGCTGGTATTTTTCGACGCCAGGCATCCGGAAGTCGGTTCGATGACCCGAACCCTCGAGCACCTGGTACGCAAAACGATTAACCGCGGGGACGCCAGCAAGTTTCTCTTCGTTTTAAACCAGATGGACAACACTGCCCGGGAAGACAATCCGGAGGAAGTATTTGCAGCGTGGCAGCGAGCGCTTTCCCAGCAAGGTCTGACGGCCGGATCTTGTTATGCCATCTACAACCCGGATCTGGCGGTTCCCATCGAAGACGACGTCGTGCGCTCGCGGTTGCAAAGGAGACGGGAAGAAGGCTATCGGACAATTTCCGGCCGGATGGACCAGGTGGGAGTCGAGCGGGCCTACCGCATCGTGGGGATGCTTCGCGACAGCGCTGTCGCCCTGCAACAGCAAATCGTACCGGAACTGGGCCACTTCGCGCTGGGTTGGCGAAAAGCGACCCTTGTGCTGGACGGTCTGGTATTCGGAACGCTGCTGCTACTGCTTTTCGCCGTAACGGTCTGGCCAGGATACCTCGACGGCCAGGCGGTGTCCGGTACGTTTAAAAAAGCGCTCGATCAGAACCGCTATGTGCTCATCGTTTTTGCCGGCGCTGCGGTGCTGGCGGCCGGCTACCTTCACCACCGGCTTCGACGCCGGGCGTCGGCCTGGGTGATGCGGCGGCGCCTTTCGCGGATAGCCGATCCGATTGCCAAAGCCAACTATGGCAGAGCCTATCGCAAGAACAGCAGCTGGTACCGCAGCATCTTTCATCGCCAACCCACTGGATGGAGTCGCCGAAACCGCCGCCTGCTGGCTCGGCTGCTGGAAAGCGCCGATGCAACCATTCGCAAGCTCAACGATGCCTACACCAGCCCGTCGGGAGCCGCTTCGATTGGAGAGAGTGATTCCTCCGGGGCACAAGTCGGGACCGGCAGGGCAGCAGATGCGGCCGATAGGGTAGAAGACAGGGCGGGCGGGGTAACCGACAGGGTCGAGGATCCTTCATCCAATTGAAGGCTATGCAGCCATTCGGGCACGTGGGGGGTATTTTTTTTCTGAAGCTCTTACCGCATGAAATGACGCCGGCGTGATATTTAAAAAAAGGAAGCCATCCAGCCGTAAGTTCTCACCGCCCCATCGCTCTCATTCGACAGGACGCTGCCCGGAGCGATAATCTTCATCCAGCCAGCGGATGTTCTCGCGAATCATATCGGGGATGGGCAGCTCGTACGGACAGCGCTCCATGCATTCACCGCACTCGGAGCAGCGCCGCGCATGTTCGATTCCGGCCTGCATCCAATCTTTTTGCAGAATGGCATCCCCGAATCGCTGAATCGCATAGCGCATGCCCAAAATCAGCTGGATGGGGATCTCCTCGCTGCAGGGCTGACAGTAGTCACAGCGGCGGCAAAACTTCTTGTCATACTGCCTGCGGATGCTCTCGATTTCTTCCCGCTCGCTTTCATCGAGCCGACAACTCCCCTGAAACACCTGCCAGTTGGCGTCAAAAAGCGCAATGCTTTCCACGCCGGGGATCACCAGAAGACCCGGATGCGACAGCACATATTTCAGGCACAGCCGGGCTTTGGCCAGCACGCCCCCTGAAAAGGGTTTCATGGCAATGACGCCGATGTTCTTTTTCAGCGCTTTGGGTATGACTTTTTCTGCGGCTGCCGGCTCCAAAAAGCTGAAGCAGACCATAACGGTATCGAACAGGCCGTCGTCGATCACCCGCTCGATCATATCGAGGCTATGGCTGGTGACACCGATGTGACCGATGAGCCCCTCTTCCCGGGCACGGACCAGTCCCTGCAGCGCACCGGAAGAAGAGGTCACCTGCACATAATCCTCTTCGTTTTTGACATAGTGGCACTGATAGAGATCGATGCTGTCACGCTGGAGGTTTTTTAGGCTGGTTTCGATCTCCCTGCGAATGCCGTCGGCGGTTCGTATTTGGGACTTGGAGGCCAACACCACCTTTTTATCGGTCTGCTGCAAGGCCCGGCCGATGCGCTGCTCACTGGTAGTGTATGCCCGGGCAGTGTCGATGAAATCGACACCGCAGCTGACCGCGTGCAGCACTGTCATGATGGCCTCGTCTTCTGAGACCCGTTGAATCGGTATGCCGCCGAATCCCAACCGGTTGACTTCCAGCCCGGTCCTGCCGAGCACCATGCGCTTGTGGCTGTTTTGCTTGGCCTGCATGATCGGTCATCTCCATTTCCGGAAACCGGTCCTTGGGTCCTCCGGTTCTCTGGTTTTGCAGCTGGCTGGGTCTTGAGGCCCTGCGGTCCGTCAGGGTTGCTGGCGTGTCAGAAACTGCTGCAACAGCGCATTGAAGGCTTCCGATCTTTCGATGTTGCACAGGTGCCGGGCAGCTGCAATGATTTCGAGCTGGGAGCCGGCAATGCGCTGATGGATCGCCTCGGATGCCGATACCGGCGTGCCGGGGTCGTCCTCGCCGACGATGATCAGGGTGGGCAGGTGGATGTCGGCCAGTCGGTCCAGAAAATTCAGCCGCCGAATGGCCTCCCCGCAGCCGACAAAACCGTTTACCGGTGTGGAACGGATCTGCTCGGCGATGGTTTCCACCGGTGGTGGATGATCCTGCAGGTACGCCGGTGTGAACCAGCGCTCGAGCGTCTCGGCCACCATCTCTTCCATTCCCCGGCTGCGTGCCCGATCGATCCGGTCCTGCCAGATCGGTTGCGCCGCTTCGCCCATGACGGCGGCCGTGCTGGAAAGCACCAGGCTGCGCAGGCGATCGGGGTGATCCAGGGCCAACTGCTGGCCGATCATCCCCCCCATGGAGATCCCGAGCCAGTGCACCTTTTCGATGCCAAGCAGATCCAATAGCCCCACCGCGTCCTCGCCCAGCTTCTCGAGGGTGTAGGCGCCGCCGGGCGCATCACTGCCGCCGTGGCCGCGGGTGTCATAGCGCAGCACCTCAAACGTGGGATCGAGTGCCGGCATCTGCGCATCCCACATCTCCAACCGGGTGCACAACGAGTGACTTATCATTACAACGGGCCGGTTTTTCTGCCCGGTCAGCTCGTATCGGATACGGGCATCGTTGACCGTTGCAATCATGGCAAC
>JAHEIV010000093.1 GCA_024639205.1 Deltaproteobacteria bacterium
GACGACCCGTCCGGTCATCGCCCCCCCGCCAATGCCGATCCCGTGGCCCAGGTATTGATCCTCGGCAGTGTCGATCGGATCGAACCGCGGCACTTTTTTTCTCTCTCGCATGGACATATCCCGACACTGGAGGATAAAAAGGTCTTCGAGGGATGGCGATTCAAAGGTAAACTCCATTTCCTGTGGCGTCCACCCCTTTTCGTAGATCAGGTAATTGGACCACTGCTTCAGGGCATTGTATATATCCGGAAAATGGCTCTCCAGCGTCACGTCGGTCTGCCGCATTTCGATGTCTTGCTGATTAATGGAAATGGGCAATGTGATGACCAGGCCGGAGACCACATCTTCTCCCTGGTTGCCGAGGGTAAAATCACCCCACAGATGCAGCGAGCCGCCCGGTTCGCGCGGGCTGTGAGTAAAAAACACGCCGGAGCCGGAGGCTTCGGATAGGTTGCCGAACACCATCGACTGCACGGTAACGGCCGTTCCCCAGTCATCGGAAATACCCATGATTTTGCGATAGGTGCAGGCCTTGTCGGATTCCCAGGAGTCGAACACGGCTTTTATGGTATGGTATAGCTGTTCGTAGGGATCTTCGAATATGTGAATACCGGAGTCCTGAAGCAGGTGTTTATAGGTCAGGGCAACTTTTTTCATCTGCGGACCGGTAAATTCGCGTTTGTAAGCGATACCGACCCGCCGTTTTAACTCGCTGATGATGGCATCGAACTCGTCCCGCTCCAAACCGAAGATCATGCCGTAACACTGCAAAAAACGGCGGTAGTTGTCCCAGGCAAACCATTCGTTACCGCTGCGGGCAGCCAGCCCGGAAACTATCTCGTTGTTCATGCCGACGTTGAGAAACGTGTCCATCATACCCGGCTGCGAAATGGACGAACCGCTGCGAACCGACAACAGTAGCGGGTGGCGAGAACTGCCAAACGACTTGCCGGTCATTTTTTCCAGCTCGGCAATGTGTCCGGCAATCCGTTCTTGGAAGTTCACTTCCGCCGGCGGATAGCTCTCCATCATTTCCCGGCAGCGAAACACTTCGGTCGTGATAATAAATCCGGGCGGTACCGGCAGTCCCAGATTCCGAAGATAGAGCAGGTTCAACCCTTTGTTGCCGAGATAGATCAGATCGCTGACCCGATTGTTTGGCTGATGGATGGATGTGAGGGCATTTTCAGGGTCATAGATGAGCAGTTGATGCAGCTTGTCCTTGGGGAGTTTATCGGCCTGCTGATACAAAATGTGCAAAATACGACTCAGGAAGCGGTCCAGCTGCTGCAGGCCCAGAGAAAGCGCAATCCGGTCACGGAAAAAAATCTCCGATACCCGGTGGGTCAGCTTTTCGCTTCCAGACGGCTCTTCACCATTTACGGGTAAATACTTGGCAGATATTCGATCGACAGGCAGGTTTTCGAGAATTTGGGTCAGATCCTGTTCGTGGACGTTGTGAAAATAGTCGTTGATTATGTTTTTGACGGCTACGGCAAAACCCTTGAATATATCCAGATACTGGGTGAAGGAAAATGCTTTGATCTCCAGAGAGTGTGCCAGCAGGTCAAGCTGGCGTTCGATTTCCACCGATGAGATCCCGTCCAGGCGCAGGGCCTTGTCAAACAATCGGATGCGGGCATAAATCGAATAGAAGGTGGCTTTTGTTATCAGGCTCAGATCGATTTTTTCGATCAGTTCCTCGAACATGACGTTCACCAGGGATTCGATCCGGTAGGTCAGCCCGAGTACGTCGAATTTCAATTCGTGGTAACTGCCGTACATCGATGGAATATCGATGGTGATGTGCCTCTTTTTATAAATGTCTTCCCGGATCTCGTACTTTTCCGAAGATAAAATGATCGACTTAAGCTGCTTGAGGTAGTCGAGCAGCTTGAAAAGCTTTTTCTTCAGGTCAGGCTCTGCCAGAGCCGTTTTGAGTCGATTCAGATCCGGGATCGCCTCGGTGGAGAGCTGGGATAGGTATCCGTTTAGTTCTACGGAGTCGAGGTTATACTTTTGCCATATCAGCTTATAAAATTCGGCCAGAAAGTAGACCCGTTCCTGGTCGATCTTGTCCGCGCCGGGCGCGGTGTCGATACTTTCTTTCAGCTGTTCCTTTCCAACGCGAATCAGCCCTTCGGGCACCTGAATTCCCTGGTGCACCAGGTGTTCGACCACGCGGTTCACGCCGTCGATATAAATCCCCCGGGGTTGAACCTGATCGAATACGTCGGCAGGCACATGATTCTCCAAAACGTCCTTGCTGCCGGTGGCCCAGTATTGCCAGATCGCGTCCAGCAGGCCGATGATCTGGTTGCTGCTTTCCACATGGCTTTGCTTGCGCACAAAGTGAATCAACCGGTCCTTGCGATGGGTGATTTCATCTACCCGGGTCGAAATGTCCCGCAGCTGTCCCTCCGCACCGATATCGTTAAAAAAAACCGGGAAAAGCCGAGTCAGCTGTTTGATGAGATTGTAAACCGGTCCGATATCGCTGTTGAGCAATCGCGTCACATCGCGCGGAAACAGATCGTTATCCTTGATGAAAATCCCGCTTACTGCAAGGTGAACAATCAGAACCGATATCAGGCGGGTGGACCATTTGGGATTCAGTTCAATCAGTTCGAGCCAGCTGCGGATATTCTGAATGTGGGCGCTGTTGGCCATGATCTGCCAGTCACTGCCGACACCGCTGATCCGGGGAGCCTGGAATCCCATTTGAACGACCTGATCCACGAAATAATTGATCAGCTCGTTCTGATCGGTCCGAAAAACACCGCGCCCCATGTTCAAAACGCAATTCAATGCCGTCGCCGGATAGCTGAGGGTCTGAGTGGCCAGGATGGCAAATGTCTTTTGCAGCAACTTGCGAATGTTCATCCGGGTTTCATTTTCAATGAGCCAGCTGACCGTGCGGTTGATATCCCGCAGCACTTCCTCATGGATCATCGAAAGTCCGGATATGCTCATCATGTGAAACAGGAAAACAACTTTCCACTCGTTGCCGCGCCCAATCTTGTCTCCCGTAGTGAACAGTTCATGGGGCAAGCGCCGGTAGATTTTCACCATCAGACCGTATCCGGCAAGTTCCAGGCAGTCGGTTAAAACGGCCGGAGAAGCAAGATCGGCTGATTCGGTAATCCGTGTAAGCTTGCGGTTGAAGGTATTGATCCGTTGGTGGGAAATTTCTTCGAAAAAAGGAACGACCTTTTTTTTGTGTTCCTCGGACAGCGAAAGACCCGCTTCTTGTGTAAACCACTTTACCGGATCTTTATTGCAGAGCCAGTAAGCGTAGGTGGTTTGGAAATACTTCAGCATGAGCGAGTTGATCGCTTCGAATCCACCGGAAATTTCCGTTGACCGGGGCAGCAGGTACTCGCCCAGCTTGTTGAGCTGATAGTAGCTTTTCACGAACAGGAAGAACGTCTCGCCGGTGTAGCTGCCGATTTTCTCAAAAGCCTGGTTCAGTACCGGCATAAACCGGTCGACCCCGGATTTGCTGTCACGCAGCGTCTTCTGTAGAAACAGGAGCAGATTGTCGACGGCCTCGGCCCGGACTTCCATCTTCCGGCTGGCGTCGATGGCCTCGATAAAAATATCGACAAACAGCCGCACTCCCTCGGGCCCGCCGGGATGGTTGTCAAACAGGTGAAAATATTCCAGCCCGTAGCGTCGAGCTTCAGCAACGATGAAATTCCAGTTGCGGTAGGGGTGTGAAAGCTCTTTCAGAAACGTGTTGAACCCATCCATAAGCCCGTAGTATCTGGACATGATATCTTGCAATATCAAGTATTTCTCGTCAACAGCCACATCGACGTGATAATCGGCCAGGTTGACTTCCAGGGCTTTGGATTTGATCATCGGCTGCGCCTCCGTAGGATGAATCCGCTGCGGTCGTCAGCGAAACATCTCAACCTAAAATTATCAGAGACCCGCTGTATTTTCAAGTCGTGTCGCATTCTCTGCACCTGGATGGAAACGATCCAGAAAAAAAAAGCCTCACCTTTCCAGGCGAGGCTTTTTCCCGTATGTCGTCACCGGCCGTTTTTCACAAATGGCCGGTGTCAGGCGACCCGCTGCCGGATGCTGCAGGCCGACCTGCAATTTAGAGTTCCAGCCACGAATCGGAATACAGGGATTTGCCGAGAATGACGTTGACGGTCTTGGCATAGTCCTGCATTTCCTTCGACAGGCTGGCCATATCCGGTTCGGTGCCGTCTAACATGCCGTAAATTAGATCGACGATATCCTGGCGTTTACCCTTGGCAATGTCGATCAACTGGTCATCGAGCGGGTCGGCAATCACCGAAACCATGCCGCACTTCTCCAGCATGACCATATAAGTCTGGTTCAAAATCGGACGCAGGCTGTCCGGTGGACCGTTGGAGATATTCGACAGACCGCAGGTACTCTTCGCCCCCGGGGCGATATCCGGCATCATTTTCTGAAACTCCATCAGGCTCATCAGCTGGGGTTGCTGGATGTTTACCGGAGTAACAATCCCATCGACCCAGATTTTCTCGTTCGGAATTCCGGCTTCATTGGCAAAGTAAAGCAACTCGACAGCCAACGCCGCCCGTTCATTCTCATCCCGCGGCAGACCTTCGGGCCCCCACATCAAGGCGATGAAATCGACACCGGCATCGGCCGCGATCGGTACCATCTTTTCGTAACGCTCGGGACGAACCATGATGGAGTTGACGATGTGCGACACTCCATTGCCAGAGGGCTTTACAACTTGCAGGGCCGCCGCGATCGCATCAATATTGGATGTGTCCAGCGCCAACGGGAGGTCATCTACAACCTCCTGTACCGTCTGCACCACCCAGGGCATCAACTCGTGTCCGTCCTTTTTGGCCGGTCCCAGGTTGATATCGATGAAATCCATACCTTTTTCACGCTGAAACTGTGCTTCTTCCTGAATCGGCTTCGGATCGCGTTCTTTGAACGCCCGGCCGATCTTTCGCGATATGACGTTTAAGCTTTCACCAATCAGCAGCATAGGCCCTCCCTTTTATGAAAATGTTACCCGCCGAGCGGGTGGCGGGCGGGCGGGCGTGTGTTTGAAAACACGACCCAGACCGCCCTGCCCGGTTTACCTATTTCTCCTTCAGGAAGCCCGGAATGTGGGCGGCTTCACGCGGACCGACGGTGATGGTCCAGCCGGGAAGCTCTTCCTCTACGTCGCCGGCAATCGCAGCGGCATAGCCGGGTATAACCAGTTCCTGGTGTTTCACCTTGTCGGAAATACCGCATTTTTTGACGAACGTGCCCACATCGTCCCCGGCAAATTTGCCGGCCGCCCAGGCGGTCAACACCGAAAGCCCCTCGGAGTCCTTTATCAACAGCCAGGACGGAACCCGGCTGCCCTCTATTTCTCCGGATACGATAAAGTAGGTCAGGGCAAAGTTGGTGGTGACGAGTACCGGTGAATTCTCGTCCGGCGTGCCGATCTCGTAAATCCCCTCGGTAACGGTCATCGGACGTTGGGGATCGGTAAAGATGTTTAGCCGTTCGACCAGCAGCGGGAAAAGGCTCTCGCTCTGGAAGTCTGAAAACACCACAATACCGCCGTACTTGGCGATTAGCATGGAACCGATCAGGGTCTCCATGTCCAGATTGGATGCCATTTCACAGGGAAAAGTAATGGTCGGAAATCCGGCCGCCCGATTTAGATCTTTCAGTGCTGCACGCCGGATTACCACCTGATCCTGAAAACAGTTCTTGATCTCCCGGGATCCGGGATCGAGCACCAGATCTTTGAGTCCCATTTCGGTCAACTTTGTGGTCAGCGCCACCAAAGCTTCCACCGAGTCTGCTTTGACGGCCAGCGGAAGCCCGCTTTCCTTTGCGATGGCACCGAAAGCATCTGCATTGGCATCCGTGGCGGCGTAAAGCAGCGGTCGTTTGAAACCGCATGCCTCGACGCCGGCTTTCAAAACGTCTGCATCCTCGGTCATCAAAATGAGGTTGAATTCGGAACTCTCGGCAATTTTCTTGGCCGCTGCCGCAAATGCGTCTTTGTCGCCGCCCACGTCTTTCAGCGCGATCAGCTCCGGGCGCAGGTTATAACCGACCCGTTCGAACTGAAATGCATTCCACAGCTTCAGCTTGGCCTCCAGGTCGGCAGCGGCGATATCCGATGTCACCAGGGCAGCCAAAGCCGTCTGGTTGTAAAAAGTCTTTTCATGCCGATACTGAACGGTTTCCCCGCCCACGGTGAACTTGCGAACCCCCTTGCCGATCGCTACCGGTCGAATCGGTGGCGCGGAAGCCTCGGCCAGCTGTTCCCGCGCCTCGTCCGAAACGTAGGGGCAGGCATCGAGCTCGGCCTTGCCGGATGCCAGGTTCATGGCAAACGCCAGGCAGGTGGGAACACCGCATTCCTTGCAGTTGGTTTTCGGCAGGAGTTTGAATATCTGGATACCGGTTAATGCCATATCTGTCTCCTTGATGTTGTTTTGCTCTGTTCAGCTCAATTGATCATTTGCACCGGTGCACGCGGGTTGCGCTCAACACGGCAGCAACCATGCCTTCAATATACCGGCGACCGGAACAGCCGGGGCGAGCGGAACCACCCGCCCCGGTTGCAAACGCTTGTTTATCCGACCAGCGGATCCATGGTAAGTGCCGGATGCCCCTTTTCCTGCAGAAAGGGCAGGATTTCCTCCTCGGTGAGTCCGACTGTCTCGTCGGCGATCATGTCGACGAGGTTGGGAACGCCGAGCTCTTTGCCCCGCCTTTCGAGCCGCTCTTTAATCTCCTCTTTCAGGCTTTTGGGCATCCAGACCATCCGCAGCAGACCACCGTCGCCGACGATGAACTTGCCCTGGGTGATGTTGAACTTGGAATGCCCCACAAAGCCGGGCGAGGACTGTCCGCCACCCATCACACCGGCCAGGGTGGTGAATTTCATCCCGCAGGGAGTCTCGCCGGTGTAATCCCGGTGAACGGTCATGATCCCGTTGCAGGCCGGCAGCATGGCGGCGATACACTCGCAGCAGCCGCAGGTGGTCATGGGGTCGATGACCATGGAGTAAAAGTTGTAATGGTCGATGGCACCGCGGGAAGCCTGCCTGATGAAGTCGTTGACACCCTTCCACTGTCCCAGCTTCGCGTCGATACACTCGCCCTTTTCGATGGGCTGGTTCGGTCCGGTGGGATTGATCTCAAAGGATGCCTTGCAGTCCATCCAGTTGTACGCACCGCACAGTCCGGTTCTCTCCGGGCTGACCGTGCAGACGTGGGTGGGTGCAAAGCTTTGGCACAGGGTGCAGGAGTAATAGGTTTCCACATCCTCGTCGGTCATCTTCTCCACCCGCTCGTCCCTGGTTTTGTATTCTCCCCGGGCGCGCTTGGTGAGCTCGTCAGCCTTCTTTTTGTCGGTGATCAGGGTGATCTGGACCTTGTCGAGGATGTTGCCGAAGTCCTGATGGAACTTGGCATGCAGCACCACCCCGATGTCCTTGAGTGTGAAACCCTTTTCGATGGCGGCCTTGCTGACCCGAATCCAGGCGATGTCGCGCTGTCCGATGTGCATCACGCCCTGGATGTAGTTGATCAGATGGTGGATCTGCCGCTCGATGATCGGTTCAAAGTCGGTTTGAAACTTTCGCCCGGCCACCTCCACGTAGATGCCCAGCGGCAGGACACCGCCTTCTTTGACCGTGTCGAGCGCCGGTCCATCGATAACGACCCTGCCGTCTTCGACCTTGTTGAGATCGGCCATTTTCACCAGCTCGGTGGCCTGGGATTTTCCACCGCCCATCTGGCAGAAAAGGTCCGCACCGCGAACCCGTTCGCCTTCGTAAGCCGGACCGAAGGATAAGGGGATGTCGATGGTTGAAACAGTGGTCTTCAGACCGCGAACCTCTACGGATTTTTCCACCATCCTGTCATGGGGCACGTTGGCCACCACGTGCTCGTAAGTGCACACGCCGGTGGGCAGCACCTCGGGAATGTCGGTGTCGGCCAGGGTCGGAAAACCCCAGTTGATCGCGCCGGCCGCCGCCGCCGCCCATTCGGCATTGACATCACCCAAGGCATTGACGAATGCAAAGATCCGGTTTTTGTTGTAAAGCAGCATCCGTTTGTAATCGCCGGGTTCGACACCGCCAAAAGCCATGGCGGCACGGTTGGCGAAACCGAGGGCAAAAACCGCTGAGGAAATGTCCGGACCGAAGGGAACGATCCGGGTGTTCCAGCCGACCTGAACCCCGGCTTCGATGAGTTGCTCGATGACGGTGGTGCCGTTCTGATTCGCAGCGCAGAAGATGTACAGACTGCGTCGCTGATATTCTTCAACGATTTCCTTGGCTGTTTCCGGATCCGGTGCAGATCCGACGATCGCGGCAAAACCAGGAGCCGATCCGTCCACGAACTCGACGCCCCTTTTACGAAAAACCGTGTCGTCAGCCGCGCCGAGCCAGATCTTGCCGGCTTCGATATCCGGTTCCTCCGAATGGAGATAAAAATCCGGCTGTTCCAGATAACGCAGGGCCTCATCGACCTCAAAGGCCATGATGGCAGCCATGCCGGCGTCCAGCAGCGGTCCGAGGTAAGGCAGATGGTTGTGGCCCTTGACATGCGGCGGCAGCAAGCCGCGGGCAAAATCCAGGGGCTTTTTGGCGTCTTCCAGTGTCTCCACCTTCATCCCTGTCAATGAGTATATCACCGGCAGAAAATACGCTGTATTGGGAAAACCGATTTTGGTGTCCGCGTCGTAGGTCTGCAGCGCCCGGTTGTACCTTCCTTCGACTTTGGAAACGATGTTGTAGCCACCCTGTATGGCAGCAAATGCAACAAGTCTCGACATATTTTCCTCCTTCGTTGAGGATCGTTCAGTGTTGAACCAACACGTTAGCAGTTTGCGGAAATCATCGCAGCGCAGCCTTCCGGCTACTGGGTCCGCTTGTGAATACGATCGGCACTATAGAGCATCTTTTCGGTCTCGGACATTTTGTCCGCCCGCGGCAGGATGTAAAAGTCTCCTGCCTTGATGGCCTTGGCGCGTTCTTTCGCCAGTTTCTCACGAACCGAGGCCATCTTTTCGCTGAGTTTTTGCTCCTCGGCATCGGTCCGTGCCTTTGTTTCAGCGTCGGC
>JAHEIV010000094.1 GCA_024639205.1 Deltaproteobacteria bacterium
TGTGGCCGGCAGCCGCGGGCTTGCTGGCCATCGGCCTGCTATATGCCCGCCGGCCATGGACCGACGGTTTCAAGGGCCAGCCTCCCACAGTGGGCAACATGCGGTCGGTAGCCGGTCAGTCGGCTTTCTGGCTGATGCTGGCCCTGTTTATCTTTGGGGTCGGAACGAACGTGGGGGTCTATTCGATGCTGCCACTGTTTCTGCAGGTGGAATTCGGCATGGACCAGGCGGTTGGAAACGTCATCCTGTCGGTCTCGCGGATTGCGGCAATGGTGAGCCCGTTCGCAGCCGGATGGTTGACCGTTCGATACGGCCCCCGGCCGGTGGTGGCTGCCATCGTTTTGCTGACCGGCATCACCACCGCACTGCTGGGGCTGGCCGACGCTCGGTGGCTGTGGATCCCTCTTTTCGTGCAGCCGCTGCTGGCAACTGCCTTTTTCCCTGCCGGATACGCCATCGTCATGCGGATCGTTGCCCCGGATTACCGCAACCTCATCGTAGCGATGATCATGCCGATTGCCATGCTGCTTGGCAGCGGGGCGCTGCCCGCCTTGATCGGCAAATTTGCAGATGCCGGATTGTTTCGGGCGGGATTTGTTCTCACCGGACTGCTTTCGCTAAGTACCGCCGCATGTCTGATCTTCGTAAAACCGACGGAAAGATGAAGTGGATCTTCTGTAATGCTCACATCATCTCTTTTCTCACCCACTGCGGCGGTTGCCAGCGCCCGCCGCTCACATCCTGCATCCGCAGTCCGCGGACCGCTTCGCAGGGCTGGCCTTCTTCGGTATAGATCCAGATATCGAAGAACAACACCGGCGGATGGCTTTTGCAACGCAGCGGAATCACGCGGCTGAGGCATCGCCGGCCGGGCCGGACCGGCTGAAATACGACCCGCTCACCAAAAGCGACCGGAAAAGCGACGATGCCGGCGAAGCGCTGCCCCCAGACACAGGCGGCATGGAACGCCGCATCGAGGGCAAAGGGCGAACCCAACGGTTGCCGGGATGAATCCGCCCCGGACGGGCAGTGCAGGTGGGCAACGGCCCCCTTCTCCGATATGTTCAGATCGCCGTCGATGTTCTGATAGGCCGGCCCGAATGGCACCAGTTCCGCATACAGCTGATCGGCGGATATCGAAAAGATGGATCCGGTCAGTTCACTCACCTCACCAAACGCCGGGATGCGCACCGGCTGATCGGCGGGTTTGTCGAAAGTAAGCCGGACGTGCTCTTTCAGGCGGGTGAGGCCCGCTGTTTTCAGCCGGTTGCGGGTCAGCAATTTGGCCCGAACGGCTCCGCCGGGATCGACCGCGACTTCATTGATGGCCGCGGTGGCCGCCGGGTCGGCGAGATCGTCCAGAAAGAGAAACTTGTCGAAAGCGCCATCGCGCATGCAGCTCACCGACAGGTTCGGCAATTCACTGCGGGTGGAAACCGCCAGCAGCTGCATGGCTTCCACGGCCGGCAGCACGGCCCGGCCCTCGAAACGATGATCGAACAAATAAGGGTGTAAGGAAATTTCCAAAGCCAGTTGTTTCTTGTCGTTCACTTTGGAAACACCTTCCACAGGTGCGCGGTTTTCTTATCGATGGCCACCGGAACGCCGGATGCGTTGGTAGCGCAGTGGCGGGTGAATCCCTTGCAGATAATTTCTCCGGTCTCGCGGTGGGTGATGACGTAGTCGAATCGGAGCCGCACGCGTTCCATTTCGGAAGGGTGCGTATGGACCCACATCGGGTCGTCGTAATAAAGGGGCGCAAAATACTGAACCCCGACCTCGATGATCGGGTAGACGAATCCGCTCGCCTCCACTTCGCGGTAAGGATAAGCGGTATCCCGCATCAAGGTGGCCCGGCCGAGTTCGAAGTAGCGAAGATAGTTGCCGTGATAGACGACCTGGCTGCGGTCGGTGTCCGCATACATAATCCGGCTCTTGCAGCGGTGCCACACTTTCCCACCGACCCGGTCCCGGACAAATCGCTGATCACCGTCGAGAATCTCCGATGTAAAGGATTGCGGCCGCATCTCACACCCCCCTGAATACGATGCAGCAGTTGGTGCCCCCGAACCCGAAGGCGTTGGACAAAAACAGCTCATAGTTCTGCTGTCTTGCCTGGTTGGGCACCACGTCCACATCGGCCAGCTCCGGATCGGGAATGTGGTTGACCGTCGGCAGTATGACGCCGCGTTGCATGCCCTCGATTCCCAGTGCCGCCTCGACGGCCGCCGACGCGCCAAGGGTATGTCCGATCTGGGATTTGTTGGAAGACACGGGCGTGCGGGGCAATTTGCGACCGAAAACCTCCCGCAGGCAGTCGATCTCGATCTTGTCGCCCCTGGGGGTGGAGGTCGCATGGGCGTTGACATACTCGATGTCACCGGCTTGCAGATCGGCATCGTCGATAGCGTCACTGATGGCCCGGATAATGGTGGCAGCGTTGGGCTGCACGAAATGCTTCGCATCCGAAGTCCAGCCCACTCCCATCACCTCGGCTTTGGGTGTCAACCCGAAATCGGAAACCGCCTCTTCGGCCGCCAGTACCAGCGCCCCGGCCCCTTCGGCCAGCACGATGCCTTTGCGATCGATGCTGAAGGGCCGTGAAGCCTGGGTCGGGTCGTTGAAGGCCCGGTCATTGGGGCCGACATGGATCGTGGCCAGCATGTTGGCAAATCCCTGGATGATTTCCGGAATGAGGCAGGTGTCCACACCGCCGGCCAAAACAAAATCACAGTCACCGTCGCGGATCATTCTGGCTCCGATACCGATGGCATGATTGCCGGAGGCACACGCTCCCTGGGGGGAGAAGATCGGGCCGGTGAAGCCGAGCAGAATACCGGACTTACCCGAAGGCAGATTGGCGCACAGGTTGGGCAACAGATACGGGCTGACCTTGAACGGGCCGCGGTTGACATAGTTGTCCATGGCGATGCGAAAAGAGTCGATTCCGTTTAGCGCAGATCCGACCAGACATGCGGTTCGCGGACCGGTCTCTGCATTGATCTCCAGCTCGGCGTGTTGAAGGGCCTCTTTGCAGACGGCCATGGTCAATATCACATAGTCGGCATTCCAGTTGTAGGCCTCCTTGGCATCGGTAAAGTCGAGTTTCAGCGGATCCCAGTCCGGGATCTCGCCCACGATGCAGGCACGCGAATTCGTATCGCACCGGCTCACCTGGCGGAAACCGGCCTCACCGAGAGCGGCATGTTCCCAGGTCTGTTCGAATGTTTTGCCGAGAGCAGTGGCAGCGCCGTAACCCACGACGAAAACGCGTCTGTTCAGGGGAGCTTTCATTTATCGAGTTCTGCGAAATACGATGGATGAATTACAGCCCCCGAAGCCGAACGCGTTTTTGAGCACGTGTTCCTGCTCGATTTTCCGGGCTGCTTCCGGCACACAGTCGATCGGCAGTTCCGGGTCGGGGCTGTAATTGATGGTCGGCAGCACGATCCCTTGCTGCATGCCCTCCAATGCAAATATCGATTCGATGGCGCTGGAGGCCCCCATGGCGTGACCGATCAGGGATTTGTTGGCCGAAACCGGTGGGAGCTTGTCGCCGAAAACCGCCTGGAGTGCCTGGTGCTCGACCCGGTCGCCCACCTTGGTGGAAGCTGCATGGGCGTTGACCGCCTGGATATCATGCGACAGGATACCTGCGTTGTCAATACTCTCGGCGATGCAGCGAGTGACCGTTTTCAGGTTGGGGGCAACGAAATGGTGGGCGTCGGAAGTCATGCTCCACCCGGCGATTTCCACCCGGTATTCGAGGCCGTGCGCATCGGCGAATTCCCGGCTTGCAACCAGGATGCAACCGGCCCCCTCTGAAATCACAAAGCCGCGTCTGCCCAGGGAAAACGGTCGACTGGCCTGTCCGGGCGGAACTGCCGGTTGCCCGGGTTTCGGGCGGTAAGCGCCGTTCATGGTGAAAAAACCGGCAACGATCGGCTCTACCAGGGCAAAGTCTACCGCACCGCAAATGACCACGTCGGCGATGCCTTGATCGATGAACATGGCACCGGTGATCATGGAGGTAACGCCGGTGGCGCAGGCCGTAATCACAGCGGTTATCGGACCGGTGGCCCCGCTATGGATGGAGACCTTGCCGCCGACCATGTTGATGCAGGAATTGGGATTGGCATACGGCGGAGGCAGTTTTTTATCGGCAATCATGCGGCGATCCGCCTTCAGCACCGCGTCTTGCCCACCAACCGCAGAGCTGAAGGTCGTGGCTACTCGTGGGGCCAGATCGGGAGTGATTTCGATGCCGCTCTTCGCCAGCGCACGGTGCACCACCAGCAGCGCATATTTGAATATGGGCGAGGGCCAGAGAGCCATGCTGCGCGGGCTTAAAAACGGATAGGGGGCGGTGTCGATTTCATCCACCTGACCGGCGATGCGCACCGGAAAATCGTCCGGAGGGGAAAAGCGGGTCAGTTCTCCGATGCCGCTTTCACCGTTAACCGCCCGCCGCCACTGGTTTTGAAGATCGGTTCCCAGCGGTGAAACCGCATCATAGCCAACGATGACAGCTTTATTCTTCGACATGGGTTTCAACACCACCGGCAGCAACGCTTTGGCTGTCGGCTGAAAGCAGGGCGCAGCGGGTCATAACCCGCATTTTTGCTGAAGAGCCGAACCCGGTTCTTACCAGGGAATGAACTGGTAGAGCTTGGCAAACATCTCATAGACTTCGATCCAGTTCTGCAAATCACGCGAGGAGCGCATGTGAGCCCGCTTGTTGACCATCACCCAGCTCATGTGCGCAGCACCGTCCTTGCAGGTAGAACAATCCCGGGTTTCGGATGTACAGCAGCGGTGCATCGTGTTGAGATCCGACGCCCAGCGAATGAATTCGATCAGCCGCTTGGGTTGCGGATCTCGATGGTCCATCGGTTTGGTGACCGAAGGGCATTCCTGCCAACCGAACTCTCGCCCGAGCATCATGCCGGTGGTAATAACCTGGTGGTAGTATTTACAGGAGACAACCGTTTCGGGATATCGATCCAGCACATCGTCCATTTCTTTGCACACCGCTTCGAGTTCCTCCGGCGTCCAGGAGAATCCATCGACACCTTCATCGTTGGAAAGCAGTTGCATGTGGACTTTTAAACCGACATCCTTGATTTTTTTGATGATGCGCTCGATTTTCCCGATCTGTTTGGGCGTGATGGTATACAGGTAGTAGGTGTGGGGATCGCCTTGGTAGTTCCGGCTCGATATGCGGAAGGTGTCTTTGCCCCGCAGCACTTTTTCATCCGCCTCGTCGCCCCACAAAGAAATCCCCACCATCATGCCCGGAAAACGATCGCGGGGAACTTTGATGAGGCCGTTGGTGGCGCAAAACGTGGGCAGTTGCCGATAGAAGGCCTCGACCCTGTCAAGATACAGGGTCGGCTCGCCACCGATCAGAATGGCGAGGTTGACGCCGCGCTGTTTTTCCTTGTCGATAAAGTGCTCCCATTTGTGGATGTCATTTTCTTCACTGGCGACTTTGTGTTCATCCGAAGAGAAAAAGAAGCATCCCTTGCAACGCAGGTTGCACTTGTTGGTCACATCGTAGATCGAACTGCGAATGTTGAGTTTTGCAATCCTTTTGTAACGGGCGTGCCATTCAGGATTCAACAGGGAACTAACGGTTTTCATTCAGGACAGCTCCTTGAATCAGAACACCTCTTGCCCCGGTGGGGCCACCAGACCGCCGGACAGACTGCTTTCATTTTCGTATCCCATCACCCACACCGCCAGGTACGTATCGACATAATCGAGCCAGGCCCTGAAAGTCTGCGGATCGGCGGCATGTCGGTACAGGCGGGCGGTGACGACGGCACTGCCGGAAGCGTAGTGCCGGCAGTCGACACAATCGGTGTCCGGTACGCAGCAGGCTGCACTGCGATCCCAGCTCAAATCCGTCCGGTACTGTCGGAAGGAGCGGCCAAGGCCGATGTCGGTGGAGGGGTTCATTCGGGGATACGGACAGGAATAGAGTTCGTGGAGGCTCTTGGTGTGCGTGTGAGCGACCACGTTATAGGTCGAAAAAAGAACGTTTTGGGGATGTTTTTCCATTACCTGCAGCATGGTGTTGCGGGTCTTGCGCAGCGATGCCTCGTTGTGTCGCAGCTCTCCGTCGTAACCGACCGGTGCCGAAAACATACTGAAGGTCAGCTTGCAGCCTTCGGCAGCCAGTGTATCGGCAACCTGGTGAATCTCGTCGATATTGTTGCGTGTGAAGGTATAGACGAACACTGCCCGGGGATCGTTGCGGTAGTTTTCAATCTGGCGGGGCAGCATTTGCTTTGAGTTGCGGATGCGCAGACTGGTCTGGTCGTTGCCCCAGACGGAAATGTGAATTCGGTAACCGACCGCCTCGGGAATAAATTTCAGCCCGTTGGTGGCAATGGCCCCCAGCGGCATTTCCTGGTAGCAGACTTCAAGCAGATCCGGCACCAGGGCCGGTTCGGCTCCGGCCAACACCACATAGGTAATTCCCCTTGCTTTTTCCCGGCGCATCAGGTCTTGCCATGCCTGCGGATCCCGGTTTTCGATGGCGTTTTGTTTTTCACCCTCGTAGTAATAGCATCCCTCACAGCGGATGTTGCAGCGACGGGTCATATCGTAAGTGGACTCTCGAAGGAAAAAATACTTGCGCACCTTTTCCCAGCGCTCTTTCACGGTGGCGTCCGCCAGGATATCCGCAAAACGCCAGACCTTCGGCGGAGATTCATGCTGTGAAAGCGGTTGACCGCCCGTTCTCATCACTTAGATCCTTTGCAGCCGCCTGCAGGTTACGGTCTCTTGTTGTGGATGTATTCCGCGATGAATCGAACAGTTGTCAGTTTCGGATAATCGTCCTCATCGATTCGAATCCCGTATTCGTCCTGCAACACAAGGGCGACGGTGGCCAGGTCCATGCTGTCGATGCCGACCTCGTCCACCAGGTCGATATCCGGATCAAACGACTCAGGAGAAACATCTTCCAATTTAAGCTCATCGATCAACACTTCCGACACCCGGCGAATAATATCTGCTGTTTCCGTTGCTGCCAACATTCTCGCTCCCCCTGATTTGGGATTTGAAATGCTGCTGCTTGCGCATCCCTTTGATCAAAAACCGATCACGGCCGGCGCAGGCGCCCGCCGTCTTGCAAAATAGTTTTTATAACATGATCCAATACGACAGACAATTGGAAATCGCACAAAATGGAAATGATGAACCCAAACCGCCGGATACCTCAAAACCGACGAACCAAAGGACCGCTTTGCTGCACCGGTCGGAGGCTTTCATGGGCGACATCTCAACCATTGTCTGATCAGATTCATGCGGCTTTCGAGCCGTCCGGATCGGTCGAGACGATGAGAATGCCGCTGCAGGCTATTTCCCCATCCACGCCCACCTGGAACGAATAGGAATCGCCGTCATCCTCACGCGGACGGACCCGAATGGTGATTACCTCGCCCGGTTGAACGACCTTCTTGAACCGGACACGTTTGAGACCGCTGATGTGCAACTCCCGGCTCCTGATTTGTTGAATGACCTCCAGCACCATGGCGATCTGGGCGATACCCGGAAGAATCGGCTCTTCAGGAAAGTGCCCGGAAAACCAGGGGGAAGCCGGGTGCGTCTCGGCCCTGGCCAGCAGTTCGCCCGGGGTGGATTCGGGTAAAACCGTCAGCATGTGCCACTTCGGCGGTTTTGCACCGTTTGCGGTGGACGGATCCTCGTTCATCGAATCAAATCTTCCCCTTTGGTGGCACGGCAGTGCGAGCAAATGCAGGCGGCGATCGATGAGTTGATTCCCTGCAGCGGAAGCTGACCACCCGAACAGCGGGGGCGCAGCCATATATTTTGCCCGGCTGAAATTGTTCAAAAAAACCGAAGGCTAGCGGGGGTTGAAACCTGGCTCGCTGTCAGGGTCCGTGCACGCAGAGCCGTGCGTCGATCCATCCGGTTACCGGGACACAAATAAGCCGGTTTGGTCCGATGTGTCAACACGCGCATCGAATGAAAACGCAAACCGGCCAAAGGCGCTCATTAAGCGTTTGCAGGTTTGCGGCTTACGGTGTCGGCTCGCTTAGTCGCCGGTTGCGGTCGCGGATAAACCGGGAAGGATTTCCATCGCTGTGACAGTTTTGCCCAGACCGACCAGCAGCACGCCTTTTCCATCCAGATGGATGGCTCGGCCGTCGCAAAGATCGGAAGCGAGGCAGCCGGAACGGACAAATTCCACGGCCAGCACTGCCGCTATCGCCGAAGCTGATGCGTGTTCTCCGATAAACTTGCGATATTGTACGGCCGGAATCACCCCTTCCGTCAGAGACAGAATTTCCGCCAACTGCTTTTCCCCTTCCTGCTGCTGTGCCAGCGGTATGCCAGCCAGCAGCACGCCGAAACAGCGTTCGAGACGCTGCCGACCGCCGGTTTTTTCCAGCAGCGCCGACATCACTTCGGGATTTTGGTGCGCTCGCTGGAAAAACACGGCGTTGATGTGGACACCGTCTGCTGCACCGACCTTTCTGACGCACAGCGCTCCCCCACCGTCCGAAATGTGGCTGTCCAGGGCCACCGAAGGGTCGAACAGCGGCGAGAGGGTCTCATGGTGTTCGTCTGCACCGATAACCAGCAGCGGCTCTGGTTCGGTCATGTCGGCGGCCAGCAACTGAGCCGAAATGACGGCCTGCTCGAAAGCGGTATCGTCACCGGCCACCGCAATGTTCGGGCCCGTGGCCTGAAAGTGGATGGCGATCTGTCCAGCCGGTGAGTTGTGCACCGATCCGACGAAACTGGTGGGACTCGTCAACTCTTCGCAGTTGTTGGTCACCTGTTCCAGGATGTCGGCGGTTTCGGACAGCGGGCCCCAGCCGGTTCCGAATACAACGGCAGCCGGCACGTCGGATGTTTGCGCATCCTCGTGCGCTCTGGTCGCCAGCGAGAGTGCCATACGGGGCAGCCGTTGCAGGCGTCGAACGGCATTCGGGGACAGATTTTGGGATATGTCGGCGGTGCTCAACGTCCCCCGGCAGTCTGCTCCCTGCGACAAAGCCTCCAGCGTCCGTGCAAGATCCCCCGCACCGGTGAAACAGGCACTGCCGGCCACCGCCAGCGGCGC
>JAHEIV010000095.1 GCA_024639205.1 Deltaproteobacteria bacterium
CAGCTCGGTTACATGAACGTTCCCGAAGAGGTGGAAATCACCGCCGATCAACTCGAACTGTATCCCGACGAAAAGGTCATCATCATCACCACCGGCAGCCAGGGCGAACCGATGTCCGCTCTGGCGAGAATAGCAGCCGGAACCCACAAGCAGATCAAAGCCAAGGAGCAGGACACGTTTGTGCTGTCTTCCAAGTTCATACCGGGAAATGAAAAAGCGATCGCAAACATCATCAACAAGCTCTACAAATGCGGCGCCGACGTGGTCTACGAGAAGATATCGGACATTCACGTCTCCGGGCACGCATTTCGCGAAGAGCTGAAGCTGATGATCAACTTGACCCGGCCCAAGTATTTTATCCCGGCGCATGGCGAATACCGGCACCTGGTACTTCACGCACGATTGGCAGAAGAGGTGGGCATTCCCCGGCAGTCCATTCTGGTTGCCGAAAACGGTCAGATCGTCGAATTCGATGACAAGGGCGCACGGGTCAAAGATACCGTAAACACCGGTCGGGTGATGATTGACGGAAAAGGTGTGGGCGATGTCGGCCGCAGCGTTCTGAAGGAAAGACGGCTGCTTTCCGAGCAAGGGCTCGTCATCGTCAACCTGGCTTTTGACGAGGAGACCGGCGTTGTCGTGTACGGGCCGGAGATCGTCTCCCGGGGTTTTGTTTTTGAGACCGAAACCGGTCACCTGGTCGACGACGCCCAGTGCGTCATTTTGGAGATCATCGAAGATGTGGGACCGGAGGTGAACGATCGGATCAAAAGGATTCGCTCTCGATTGCAGACGGCGTTGCGGCAGTATTTCTATTTTACTATCGGGCGAAGGCCGGTTATACTGCCGTTCATTATGGTCATTTAATACCTGAACCTTGCATGAAAATTGATGAGAAATTGATATAGCGGTAACGACAGGATCTTGTGCAAAATTCAGGTTATAAGACCGGTTTCACAGTCCCTGCCGCCTGCTCGACAGCTGTCTTGCTCGCCGGCTGCAAAATGTTCACGTGCCCACGTGTTTGCGTGCAGGCTTCGCTTTTGCTCCGGGGTGCGCCTTGCTTTCGAACAGGGTCCCGGCCGCCTGAACCGGTCCTGCGCTGCGTAGGGACCGTATAACAGCAGAAAGATTGCAGTAAACCGTTTTATGGGTTAAAAGCCGAAGCGATGCGAAAAGAAATCATCGGCATCTTGTTGTTTTTCCTGGTCGTTTTCACCCTGATCAGCCTGGTGTCTTACAGCCCGACGGATCCGTCCATCAACAACGCCAAGGCCGCCGGAGAGATCCGCAACTTCTTCGGCATACTGGGCGCTCAAATCGCTGGGCTGCTCATCGGCCTGTTTGGCCTCGGTGCGTTCTGGATACCGGTGATTTTACTGCTGTTGAGCATTCACATTCTGGGGGCCTATCCACAAAAGGCCCTTGCGGCCACGATCGGTGGCGGGGTGCTGCTGGTGATCACAACCGGCAGCCTGCTGGCGCTCAAAGATCAGCAGTATGCGCTGTTCGGCACTCAATTTTCTGCCGGCGGGATGATCGGCATCCCGATTAAGTCCTTTCTGGTCAATTATGCCAATCCGACCGGAGCGGTGATCATCCTGATCCTTGTCTTGCTCATCGGTTTTATCATGGCCACGGGATTTTCGATGATCGCCTTTTCCCGACGCAGCTGGACGCTGGCCATCATCGCCGGAGAGCGCCTGAAAACCTTCTATCTCAAACATCGGGAACGGATTCAGAAAGCCAGAAAACGTTCGCAGATCACCCGGCAAAAGACCGAGGGCCAGCCGGCCCCCGTTAAAATCAAAGCCTCCGGGAAAAAAGCGCCCATCAAGGCCACACCGAGGCCCAAGCAGGAAGTTTTCGAATTCATGCGCTCCCGGGACGGTTTTCAACTGCCCTCGGTGAGTTTTCTCGAGGATCCGGAAATTCGTCCGACAGCCGCCGATGACCAAAACCTTCGGATGCAGTCGAAGCTGCTGGAAAAGAAACTGGAAGATTTTGGTGTCAGGGGGCGGGTGGTCGCCGTCTCTCCCGGGCCGGTGGTCACCACCTTCGAGTATGAGCCGGCAGCAGGCGTTAAGATCAACAAGGTCGTCAACCTCTCCGATGACCTCGCCCTGGCACTGCGGGCGGCCAGCATCCGGATCGTTGCACCGATTCCGGGCAAAGCGGTTATCGGCATCGAAGTGCCCAACGCCGTGCGGGAAATGGTGCGATTCAAGGAAATCGTCATATCCAGCGCGTTTGAAAAATCAAAATCCCATCTGACCATCTGTCTGGGAAAGGATATCATCGGTCACCCCGTGGTGGCGGAGCTCAACCGGATGCCGCACCTTCTGATCGCCGGGGCAACCGGATCGGGCAAAAGCGTGGCGCTCAACACCATGATCTGCAGCCTGCTGTACAAAGCCGATCCCGATCATGTCAAAATGATCATGATCGACCCCAAACGCATCGAGCTGTCCAGCTATGACGGCATTCCGCACCTGATCACACCGGTGGTCACCAACGTGAAGAAGGCCACCAACGCCTTGTTTTGGGCCGTCAAGGAAATGGAGCGGCGCTACGAGCTGTTGTCCGAAATTTCGACCCGCAACATCGCTCAGTACAACCGCAAGGTCCTGGACAAAAAACCGAAGAGCGAGGGTGAACCGCTCAAGCCCCTGCCCTATATCGTGATCATCATCGATGAGCTGGCCGACCTGATGATGGTCTCCTCCCGGGATGTGGAAGTCGCGTTGACCCGTTTGGCCCAGATGGCCCGGGCAGCCGGGATACACCTGATTATCGCCACCCAGCGGCCCTCGGTGGATGTGTTGACGGGAATCATCAAGGCGAATTTTCCGACCCGGCTGTCGTTTCAGGTTTCATCCAAAACCGACTCGAGAACCATCATCGACTCCAACGGTGCGGAAAATCTTCTCGGCAGCGGAGATATGCTTTTCGTCCCGCCGGGCGCCGCCAAGCTGCAGCGGATCCATGGCGCCTACATTTCGGAAAGTGAGCTGTCGCGGATCACCGCGGTGTTAAAGCAGCAAAAAAAGCCGGAGTACGACGAAAAAGTTACGGCGACCGTGGCGGTTGAATCCGAAGCGCTGGCCGCCGAAGACTACGACGAAAAATACGACGACGCCATCGCGCTGGTCACCAAAAGCGGTCAGGCTTCCATTTCAATGATTCAACGCCACCTTCGCATCGGCTACAACCGTGCGGCGCGGATCATCGAGACCATGGAAAAAGAAGGTGTCGTTGGACCGGCCGACGGCGTCAAGCCCCGGGAAGTGCTCGTGAGAAGCTACGATGATATCTCCTAGCTGGCTGGTCGAGCCGCATTCGCCCATTTGCGTCGTTATCAGGGGCCTTGCGGTGCTTAAAGTACAGCTACCGCCCCTGATTGCCTTGCAAATGAACGAATGCAACGGGTCAAATCAGCGGATGTAGTTGTAGGCATCCCATCTTTCTCGGATCGTTTCATGTTGCCCCCACCGGAATGGATAGCTGACCTCAAAGGCTTTCTCGATGAACAAGAGGGCCGCCGGCTTTACGACCTGGCGCTGGAGGCCGGGCGCAGCGGGCCCTGCCTGGAAGTCGGCAGCTATTGCGGTAAATCGACGATCTACCTGGCCTCGGCCTGCAGGGAATCTGCCAGCACCCTTTTTACGGTGGATCACCATCGCGGTTCGGAAGAGCAGCAGCCGGGCGAGCAGTATTTCGATCCCGAACTGTTCGATCCGCGTTTCGGGCGAATCGACAGTTTTCCGTTTTTCCGGGCGGTCGTTGAAACCGCAGGGTTGGAAGCCTTTGTCGTGCCGCTGGTTTGCCGGTCTGAAACAGCCGCGCGCAGCTGGCGCACTCCCCTGAGCCTGCTGCTTATCGACGGCGGACACTCCTATGATGCCGTTTCCACCGACTTCAGGGTGTGGTCCCCGCACATCATGGCTGGCGGCTACCTGCTGTTTCACGATATATACCCCGATCCCGGTCAGGGTGGACAGGCACCGTATCAGGTATATCGAACGGCAGTCGATAGTGGTCTTTACACAGAGTTGCCGATGACACGAACGCTGGGGGTGTTGAAGCGAAAGACGGGCGCGGGCGGCACCTCTTTGCGGCAGTAAATCACCAGGCTCTTTCCGATCAACGGGTTCACGAGTTTTTCAATCAGGCGTGTCAGCTTCGGTTTTTTCATCATGTCCCAGACCAGAAACCGATGGTATAAAACAACCAGGGGATGATCGTCCCGGGCAGGCCCTACCAGGCACTTCAGCCACCAGAACGGTGCATGCAGGCCGTGCGCCCGGTGGAAGGCAACCGGCGTCAGGCCGGCGCAGTGAAGCAGATCCGTCAGCTTCTTTTTGCGGTAAATCCGCAGATGGCCGTTGCTTGACAGTTTGTATCGCTTTGACAGCTTCCAGCACAGCTGCTCGGGCCAGAAGCTGGGAACGCTGACCGCCAGCACGTGTCCGGGTTGCAGTACCCGTGCTGCCTCGGCTAAGGCCCGGCGGTGATCTGCGATGTGCTCCAACACCTCGGAGCAGATCACCAGCTGAAAGGAGCCGTCCTTGAAAGGCAGCGACCCGATGTCGGCGGCTGTCAGCGCCCACCGGCCTCCGTCATATTCGCCCAGCCGTTGGTGCAGCTGCAGTCTGGACCTTGCTTGGCAGATATCGACCCAGTTCACGTCTGCGCCGACCGCGGTTACGCCGGGCAGGCGAAAAGCCGCAGCGGTGTGGCGGCCCGTGCCGCAGCCGATGTCCAGGATCCGGTATCCCTTTTTAAGCCCGAGCCGTTCGAATTCGAGCGTGATCAACGATGCCCTCCCGGTATGTTTGCAGCGTCATCCGCGCTGCTCGCTCCCATGTAAACAGTCGGCGTACCCGATGATACCCGGCCTGTCCTAATGTCGCAGCCCGGTCCGGATGATCGAGGAGTTCGCTGATCGCCCGGTAAAGGCTTTGCGAGTCGGCCGGTGGGACCAGCAGCCCGGCCTCGCCGACCACTTCAGGCAGCGCTCCGCCGGTGGTGCTGATCACCGGCACCGCGCAGGCCATCGCCTCTCCGGCGGGCAATCCGAAACCTTCGTAAACAGAGGGTACCACCGCCACCGTGGCCCTGGCGTATTGCTTTACCAGCGCGGCCGTGTCGATCCGGCCGGTGAAGGTGACCTGCTCGCCGATACCCAACTGCCGGATGAGGCCCTCCACATCACCGTTTCGCTTGGGTCTTCCCACCACCACCAGTTGCACGGGTTTTGAGCGGGATATGTCGGCAACGGCGCGCAGCAAGTAGGTCAGTCCTTTTAAGGGCATGTCGGCGCTGTTGGTTGCCATGATTCTGTTATTTTGCCGTTCGACGCCCGGCAGCGGCTGAAAGCAGCGGGTGTCGATTCCGTTCGGTATCACACGGAACCGCTGCCGGGGAATCGCAAAGTCCCGGCTGATGTCATTTCGGGCGCGCCTGGAAACAGTGATGACTTTCAACAGGGTCTGGGACACGCATTTTTGCATGTGGAGAAACGAATACCAGCGCAGTTGTTTCAATTTTTTCCAGGCAGGGGAAACGCTGCGCAGGGCGATCCGCCGATCGACGGTGATCGGGTGGTGGATGGTCGCCACGACGGGCAGCTTTTTGCCGATGGCCCAGACCCCGTAAGAAAGACTCTGGTTGTCATGTACGACGTCATAGCGATGCGTGTTTTGCCGAAGAAACAGATAGGCCCTTATTCCGAAAAGAAACGGTTCCGGAAACCCCATGGTGGAAACTCCCAGCCATTCCGCCAGATTCAGGGGGTTGCGCAGTTCGCCGATCGACGGAATGCGGAAAAGATCGTCAGGATTGTACAGATCCAGGCTGGCCAGCCGGTGGACCCGAATGCCGCCATCGATTTCCAGGCCCGGCGGACCGGTGATCACCTCCACCCGGTGACCCTGATCGGTCAGCGCGCGGCTGAGGTTTGTTACATAAACCCCCTGCCCGCCGCTGTGCGGGTTGCTCCGATAACTCAGCAGGCAAATCCGCAGCGGACGCTCTGAGATGCGGTTCGAACCGTTGGTTGACAAGGGCAATGACATCGTTAACGGGTTTGACCCATTGCTTTGCTGTTTGATGCAGATCGAAACTGGCGACAGGTGACTGACCGTCTTGTTATAACCCTCCGGCCAAAATTCGCAACGTCAATTTTACACCGACGGTTTTCGCATGGCGTTACAGTTTTGCGCCAAAGTGCCGATATAACAGTAGCGATTCAGTTACATTCCCACCGGGAGGTCAGCGCATGAATATTCGGAATGGTCCGTGAGCGCCTACCGCTTGCGAATCCACCGACCCGACCCTGTTATGGATGAATTGATAAACAAACGATCTGAATATTGCCGGCAAGATCCAGGCATGAACCCCGCGGGCTTCGTTTCCGATGGTTCCCGCTTTATCTTCAGGACATCTTGTTATGAGCCAGGATAACCCGCACAGGATTCTTTTCGTAGATGATGAGCAAAGCATTCTGGATGTTGCCAGTGGATATTTTACGCGCCTGGGATTTGAGGTCCTGACGGCCAAAAACGGCGTCGAGGCTGTCGGAATCCTGGAAGCCGAAAAAATCGATTGCTGTTTTACCGATATCAACATGCCCGGCATGAACGGTGTCGATCTGGCGGAGCACATTCGAAACATCGACAACACGCTGCCGGTTGTCATCATGACCGGATACCCCACCTTGGACAATACCATCTCGACGCTGAAAAACGGCGTCGTCGACTTTCTTGTCAAGCCGGTGAACCTGAGCCAGATGGAGTTGTGTGTCCGCCGGGTGTTCAGCCAGCGAAAGTTGTTTGTGGAAAACGTGTTGCTGAAAAAAGAGGTGGAAAGCAAACGAAAACTGGAAAAACTCAACTGCGAGCTGTCACTGAAAGTAGACGAACTCAATACCCTGAACAGGATCCTGACCCATATTTCCGGCAAAAGCTCCACCAAAGATGTCTTTTGCCGGTTGGTGAACCTGGCGATCGATATCACCCAATCGGATGAAAGCGGTTTTTATGTGGTCAACGATGCCGTGCGCATGCCATTTCGGATCGCCTCTGCCATCGCCGCCGGTGCCGGTGAGACCCGAAGCCATCTTCCGCGCTCCTCAGCGGAATCCGTTGACATGGGCCCGGATCTTGCGCTGCCGATCCCATCGGTCGAGGGACTCGTGATGGAAAGTGCAAAGGATGAAATGCCCTTGCTGATCGCCGAAAACAACGACACACGGGATCTTCCGCCGGACATTCATTCGATGATATTGATGCCGGTTAAAATCCGGGCAAAGGTGTTCGGGGTGCTTACCACCGTGGTGACGGAGCAGGATAAGCGGTTTTCCGAAAGAGATCTTTACTATCTGAATTTCATGGCACAAAGTGCTGCCGATGCCATCGAAAACCTGGCTCTGTATGAAAACATCTATGAGAATCTGTTCGCCACGTTGTTCGCATTTGTCAATGCCATTGAAGCCAGAGATCCATATACACGCCAGCACTCCAGCCGGGTGACCCGTTTTTCCATCATTATCGGCCGGGAGCTGGGATGTTCGTCCGATGAGCTCGAAACCCTGAATTTTGCGGGGCATCTGCACGATATCGGCAAAATCGGTATCCGAGACGACATTTTGCTGAAACCGGGTCGATTATCCAAGGAAGAATTCGAGAAGATCAAGGAGCATCCGGGAATCGGCGCCCGGATCGTGGAAAAGCTCGGTTTCTGGGAACAGGAACGGCACATTATCCGCTGCCACCACGAACGCTTTGACGGCACCGGGTACCCGGATGGCTTGAAGAAAGACGAAATTCCGTTTCTTGCGCGCATCATGTCGGTTGCCGATGTATATGACGCCCTGTCTTCCGATCGGGCCTACCGCCGGAAAATGGAAGAAAAGCAGGTGCTGCAGATTATCCGCGAAGGTTCCGGCACCCAGTTCGATCCCCATGTGGTGGAAACCTTTTTCACGCTGCACAAACAGGGGCGAATGCAGGAGCCCCAGATAAAAGAAAATCCCACCGATATCTTCTCCGATACCTGTTAGTTTTTCTCCCAGCTGTCATTTATTCCAAAATGTGGTATAATATTACTACCCTAAATCACCAGTAGTGAAGGAGCGTTGTGTTCACATGGCCGTGCGCTCGAGGCAATCGGGGCGGGCCGGATGAAGGAATGTGAAATGCTGCTGCGCAGATACAAGATACCGGTGGTATTGCTGCTTGTCGGTTTGCTGTTGCTGAACCCGGCCGTTTGCCCGGCAGCGGACCTTGAAAGACAAGTAGCGAAACCGACGCCGGGCAACACTTTCATCGATGCCCTGCTTTATCGCCCCGTCGGTCTTATTCTTATTCCGGCGGGCGCCGTTTTGTTTGTTTTTACCCTCCCGTTTTCCGCAATCGGGCGAAATGTGGGCCAGTCCTTCGACAACCTTGTGGCCACCCCGGCTCGCTATACTTTTGTCAGACCCCTGGGGGACATCTAAAACCGATAGCAGCAGAAACGCTTCCAAGGACCCAGGGCCCTGTTGCCGGCTGGCTCGACACCGATGATCGTGGGCCCCTGAAGCCCCAATCCTGTTTGCCTGCTATCGTGCAGGCGCCACTTTTTCTTCATCCGCTTTCCTACGGCCTTGCCTTCACCGATTAGCCGCTATTTTCGTTCACCGATCAGCCACTATTTTAAGATCGGACCCGGTGTTGGTCCATCCATGATCCATTTTCCGCCGGACAATGTTCTCCGCCGGTTTTCGGGCTGTGGCGCAGGCAACAGCGCGCCTCATCACAAATCCTTGGGCGGACCTGTCCAACGTAAAAAGCCGCCTTGATGAATGGGACACGATTCAAATTACTTTTGTCGGTCGGGTCGGTTGGGACCATCCGCAAGATGCAGATGCTACGGAACCCGCCTCCCGGGCCGTAAGTCCGACGCCTTTGATTGACGCTGCTTTTCTTTCTGCCCAAAGGGTCTCTGGTGGCGGATGGAACCTACGAAACGGATGCAGATGGGTGTTGCGGATGTCCCGAGATAAATGTATGGGCG
>JAHEIV010000096.1 GCA_024639205.1 Deltaproteobacteria bacterium
AACTGCCGAAGGTTTTCCTGCGGCAATGCGGATTTAAGACGGATAACCAGGCGATCACCGACATAGCGCAGGCTGTGGTATCGGCTGTAGAATCGATTGATTCGAGCGACGGCTTCGTCTGCGGACTGAACACATTCAAATAGATTGAAATCGGCTTCGCTGATAAACCCCCCGCCCAAAAGCTCTTTTTCAAAGAAATCAAGACACTGCGACCAATAGGAACCACCGGGCTGATCGATCAGAATCAGCGGCAGGGAATATCGCTTGCCCGTCTGGATCAGGGTGAGGGTCTCCAGCGCTTCGTCCAGCGTACCAAAGCCGCCCGGGAAGAGCGTTACGGCCTGGGCTTCTTTCAGGAATGCGACCTTGCGGTTAAAAAAGTATTTATACAGGATGTAACGCGGATTGCCGTCAATGACCGGATTGGGTCGCTGTTCGAACGGGAGACGGATGTTGACGCCGAAAGAGTGCTCGGGTCCGGCGCCTTCGTTCACTGCCTGCATAATACCCGGTCCGCCGCCGGTGATGACCATGTAGCCGGATTCGACCAGCTTGCGACCCATGTCACGGGCCATGGCGTACAGCGGTTCATCGGGTCGTGTTCTTGCGGAACCGAAAACCGTAACCTTTTTTGTGTTGCGGTATGGACCAAATACCTTGGAGGTGAAGCGCATCTCTTTCAATGATGAATTCATCAGCTTCAGGTCCGCCTCTCCAGCATTTTCCTGGCCGGCTTTCAGCGATGCCAGGATCATTTCGCGTACGATTTCAGGGTGTTGAATGTCTCCCACCAGCTGCATTAATTGATCGATGGCCTCATCGGCCGGCCCGTTGGTGCGGGTGAAGTGAAGTTCCAGCATGAAGTTTTCCTCTGCATTTAGTAGTCGGACCGTCTTCTCCGCGAAAATCGACAAATAATAATAATATCACAAAGGATCTTGTCGAACAATGTGACTTTGCGGTCTCCGATTCGGCCAGGCGGCGTGGGTTCAACCCGAAGATATTCGGCCGAAGAACGAAATGGGAGAAACCATGTGAATGGGTTGCAAGAAACGGGTCGCGGGCAGGTGCCGCCGTCCATATTCGCTCTTGTGATTTTCTGCCGGTTTGTGTATCGTTAGCGGACCGTTTCATCCAAGATGCAAACGGCAACCCTTGATGACATACCCGAATGTCAGGCCGCGCATCCGAGCGCGCTTCCGGGCAGGGAAAGGAGCAGGCCATGTGGGAAATCATCGCTGATCCCCGAAACTACGGAATTGAGATCCTGGAAGAAGGGATCAACAACAATCGGTTGGTATTTCCGGATGAAGATCGAAAACGCTGGGCGGAAGAAATCGACACCTTCGCAGCAAAGTTGGGCGGACTCGCCGAACGGGCGAAAAATTTCCAAAAGGTTTTGGCCGGTCAGGAGAAAATCGTTGCCACTCCGTCGTCTCTGAAAACTTTCAAGGTGATGCTGTTTAAAATAAACGATGCGATGACCACCGCCATGGATCTGGCAGATTCGATCGAATCGCAGATTGTGAAGAAATAATTCTTTCTCCGAAAAGCACGGTTTCCCCCCCACAATTCGCTCCAATTCCAGGGCGGCTGCACGACCCAACGGTGAGTGGACACTGATCCTGCAGCACTTCCATCCGTGGTATTCCTGCACCTATTCAGACGGACCCATTCTTTTGTCCACAGGCCGCTATCTGTCGGTTCGGAGCCGTTTGTGTTGACAGAACCACCGACAATATCGGAATAAGAAAACAACGCGCCCGTGCCGTCGATACCGGTGCGGTGGACACCCTTTGATCGGAATCTGACCCAAACCCGGAGAGACGATATGGACAATGGCAGTCGCTGGAAGGGATTCAAATATGCCATGTGCAACGAAAGCATGCAGGCAGCGCCGTTTGAGCAGCAGTGCCGGACCATCGCAGAGGCCGGCTATCAAGGCATCGAGATCGCGCCTTTTACCCTTGTGCAATCCGGGGTCGGAGAGGTGGATGCGACCGGCCGTCGAAAACTTCTCTCCACTATCCATGACAACGGCCTGGTCTGCTGTGGTTTGCACTGGCTGTTCGCACCGCCGCCCGCAGGGCTGCACTTTACCACACCGGATGCAGCCGTGCGGCGAAAGTCGATCGACTATCTGCTTCAACTGATCGATTTTTGTGCAGACCTGGAAGGTAATGTGCTTGTATTCGGGTCTCCTCAACAACGCAGCACTGACGGGATTTCTACAGGGGAGGCCAGGAAGTATTTTGCCGACGGTTTGGCCAAAGTTGCCGATCACGCAGGCCGCCGGGAAGTCCGGGTCCTGGTGGAGCACCTGGACCACACCCAGTCGGACGTGGTTAACACGCTGGCCGAAGCCAGGCAATTGGTCGATGCGGTGGGGCATCCGGCAATTCAAATGATGTTCGACTTTCACAACACGGCCGACGAGTCGCGCCCGCTGGATGAGTTGATTCGGCAATATGTCGATGTTATTTACCACGTCCACGTGCAGGAGATGGACGGCCGCCATCTGGGCAGGGGGAATTCAGGCCATGACTTTGTCGACGCCTTTCAGGCGATGAAAGATCTCGGTTATAGAGACTGGGTTTCACTGGAAGTGTTCGATTTTACCCCGGACGGCCGTGCGATAGCCGAAGAATCGATGCAGGTGTTGCAAAAAATCGAATTGCAGCTGAACTAATACTTTGGAAATTGGAAGACGCAGGGGCATCATGTTTTCACGCAAGATTCGGGTTTCGTCAGGGGTGAGTCAACTCGACCGGTTGCTGGGTGGGCTGTTCATCGGTGACAATGTCATCTGGTATGACGACGCCGGCAGTCTTGCCCCGGTGTTCAGTTTCAATTTTATCCAGGAATCCCAGGCCCACGGAAAACCGCTGATCTACATCACCTTCGATCGATCCCCCAGAGCGCTTATCCAGGATTTGGGCCCGCTGTCGGAAAGCCGACACCTTACCATCCTGGACTGTTTTACCCACGGCAGGGGTGACAGCTCGGAGGTTTTCAGCAAATTCTACGAGAAAGACGGCGCCCAGTGGCCCTACCAGATCGTACAAGTCAAAGAGCCGTGGAAACCGCAGCAGGTGACCGATTCGATCAATCAACTGCACAAAGTAATGAAGGGTGACGTGCGTTTTGTTTTCGACAGCCTCACCGGAATGCAGGATCTCTGGGAAGGAGAGGAACAGATCCTCCGTTTTTACTCCCGCTCCTGTCCCCGGCTCTATGAACTGGGAACCGTTGCGTACTGGATTGTCGAAGAAAAAGCCCATTCCGGACAGCTCAAAGCGCGGATCAATCAAATTGCCCAGGTGGCCGTTGAGCTGTCACTGAAAAGGGGAAGATCGACACTGACCGTTTTGAAGGCCGGCAATCGTCGACCGGAATTGATCAACCGACCCAGCCGCTTCTGGTGCGATGGGATGACCGTCACCTTCGATACGGAGGAAAGTCCGGCCGGGCCGGCAGATATCGGACTGCGGCTGAAGGAACTTCGGCAGAAACAGGGGCTGTCCCAGAAAGATCTCGCCCGTCTTGTCGGCGTTACACCCAGCACGATATCTCAGGTCGAGAGCAACAGCATTTATCCGTCTTTGCCGGCACTATATAGAATGGCGGAGGTGCTGGGTGTTCAGATCGGGTCCATTTTTCAAAGCGGCTCAGGGGCAACGCGGCGAACCGTCTTCGGGGGAAACGGGCGAGATGTGCGTTTTTCCGACCTGCCCAGGGGAAGCATTAAGGGCAAATCGTTGCTGCCGGCGGATATTGAAGGTCGAGCCGAGCCCTATCTGGTAGAAATACCGCCACAGAAAAAGCTTGGCGCCCATTTTTTCGTGCACAAGGGTGAGGAATTCGGTTACGTGCTTTCCGGCAAGCTGCAGGTCGTGATTAACAACATCACCCATCGGGTCCGGGCCGGTGACGTCATTTATCTGACCGACGACACACCGGGTCAGTGGAGCAATCCGGGCCCCAGAGCGGCGAAGCTGCTGTGGATCAAGTTAAAGTGAAACTGCACCGGCCCCTTCACGTTGCCAAGCAAACCGTTGCAAGGAGCCCCGGTCGGCCGCTGCCGTCCTTTTCAATCCTATTCGAAAAAATAAGAAAAGATAGCGGCTTCGCACTATCGCGCCGTTGCCTTGAATCAGGCAATCCTCCCGACTACCCGTAGAGGATTTTCAACGCCGCCTCGTTATTGATATCGGTGACGTGCCGGATGCCGGTTTCCTGGGCGGTTTCCCGGTTGGCGGCAAACAGGTCGTTGCGATTTACCTGTGAAAGCGAGAACTTGCGAGCTCCGGCCATCAATTGCTGCAGCCCGCAGGAGAGCTTGTCGGCCAGCGACCACATCGCAATGGCTCCGTAGGGGATGTTTTTCATTTCGTCTTTGCCGATTTTTTTCTCCACATCAAAGTAGGAGGAAAAAATTTGCTCTGCCGAGTTTCCGAGTCGGCTGATTCCTTTCGGCAGGCCTTCCCAGTTGCCGTGGACCGCCTCTTTTCTGTCCGGATGCAGCGCTCCCTCGATGTTGCTGCCCACAAATCCGGGGATCATAATGGCGCGGCCCATGCAGATCAGTTTGGCGTAGGGCGCACCCAGCGCCAGGCCTTTGAAGATACTGTCCTCTAAAGCGAATCCGCCGGCAAAGGACAGATCCACGACTTGTTCCCCCCTTGCGGCCAGCAGGCTGGCGTACTCGTGTGCCTTGGCATGCAAATGGATGGAAGGAACGCCCCAGCTTTGCATCATGTTCCAGGGGCTCATGCCGGTGCCGCCGCCCGAACCATCGATGGTCAGCAGGTCGAGCTTGGTCTCGGTTGCGAATTTGATCGCCATGGCAAGCTCTTCCATTCCATAGGAGCCGGTCTTAAGGGATATGCGGCTGAAGCCGAGGCTCCGCAGATACTCCACGGTTTTCATGAAATCCTCGCGGACCATATCGACCGAGCTGAGGTCCGTCGCTCCCAATCGGCTGTGGCGGGCAAAGGATGTGATCGCCCCCTTTTCGAACGCTTCCTGCACTTCCGGCAGCTCGGGGTCCGGGTCGACGATGTAGCCGCGTTTTCTGAGAAACAGGGCGTAGTCGATATTGCTGACCTGGATCTCTCCCCCGATGTCTTTGGCCCCCTGGCCCCACTTCAACTCGATGATGCACTTGTCGCCGTATTTGTCGGCCACGTATTCCGCCACACCGTTGCGGGTATCCTCGACATTGAGCTGAACAAAAATGCCGCCGAGGCCGTCGAAATAACGCATGTAGGTATCGATGCGCCGCTCCAGTTCCGGCGCTTTCGAGATTCGGCCGTTGTCGATAATCGATTCGCGGTCCACCCCCACCACGTTTTCTCCGATGACCACCGGGATACCGGCCAGCGCGCCTCCGATGGCAAACGAATCCCAGTATTTTTCGGCGACAAATGTCGAACCCAGCGCGCCGGTCATCAAGGGAATACGGGCCTTTGTTTTCACCTCCCGGCCGAATTCGGTGGTCAGGTCGACGTTCGGAAATATGCAGTCATCCGGATTGTTGGTCAGGTTGCCGTTCAGACCACAGGCTCCGTATGCATATCCCTGGATCCGCAGCGAATTGTATGAGACGCCCACATGGGTGGTGTTGTTGGCTCCGGCGGTGACGATGCCGTAATCACGCGGGTAGAGCAGCTTGCGTCCCACGAGGCTGGAGAGCCAGGTCTCGCATTTTCCCCGGCAATCGGCCCGGCAGAGGGTGCACAGACTCGATTCGGCCGGGTTGCCGCGATTGGTGGTTCCCAGAACATCATTGGATTTAGAAAACCTCATCGTTATCCTCCTTGTTGCTTACTCCTCCCTGTAGCTTTCTATTGATCGGAAATACCGGTAGTGGCGATGCCATCAACAGTCTCCGGGCACCCAAACACAAAAAGCGCCTGTTTCGTTCGAAACAGACGCCATTGTCGGTTTGAATCTGACCCCACGCCATTGTAGAGAGACTTACATTATAGACAATTCAATTAGTGAATATGAATTATTATGTCAAGTAATATTATTAAAATTAATTAATATATACTGAATTTTGGATGGGGTCGGGTTATGCGAACGAGCGGGATCCGGATGGCCGCCAACCGGGGGGACGGCAAGGATGGGGATTTTCAGGAGCGGAAGGATTCGTCCGCCAGAATAATGGCCTCGGCTACCTGCCGCATGCTCTTGCGGGAATCCATGCTGCGCTTCTGAAGCCAGCGGTAGGCGTGCTGACCGGTCATCTCCCGACGCTGCATCAGCAGTTCTTTGGCTTTTTCAACCGTTTTGCGACTTTCCAATTCTTCCTGAATTACCTGGGTTTTTACCATCAATTCGGTGTTGAGAATCGCGACAGCGGCCTGATTGGCCACCGCCGTCAGCAGGTTTACCTCGGTCGCGGTGAAATCGTAGGGCTCGCAGGTGAAGCAATTGAGTACGCCGATCACCTTTTCGTTTTTTAATTGCAGCGGAACGCCCACCATCGAAACCAGGCCCAGTCGACGGGCCATCTCTTTTTCCTTGAATCGTTGATTGCGCAGCACGTTTTTGATGGTCAGGGGTTTTTTGCGGGTTACCACCGTTCCGACGACCCCTTCGTTTAAACTCAATGAGCGGTCCTTGACATACTCCGGGGCGATGGCCTGGGTGGCCTTCAAGCGGATCACGGGAGGCTGTTCACTCTCATCGACAATCCAAAGCGAACAGATATCCACACCGGTCACCTTGGCAGTCACCATAACGATGAGTTTCAGCAGTTCTTCCAGGTAGAGTTCGGATGTAATCGCACGACTGATGTCGGTGAGCGCTTTAATGTACTGGTCGTAAGTCCTGGCATCGGCTCGTTCCATGGTATGAGTGTACCGAATATGAACTGTCAACGCAACTTCCGGCGCCGTTTTTCACGGTACCGATCACCCTTATCGACGGATCGGGTGATCGGTGCCCTATCCCAGAGCCATCTCACACCGATGGCCGGCTTGCCCTCTTGCAGTCACACGCAGATTTCATTGTGCAGCCGCTTCATCTGCGAAAGGCGGTCCGCGTCGTTTGAGGCGATGCCGGCACGCATCTTGGCGGGGTTATCCGCTGGATGTAAATCGTCGGTGTCATAATATGGCCGGCCAAGCTGTGGTCGGTAAGCATCCGGCCGATGGTGGTTTTCCCGCAGCCCATGGGTCCAATTAGAACCAGAACATAAACTTTTCTCTTTTGCCCGACGGTTCGCCTCATTCCGACAGTCCGGAAAAACGGTGCAAGGATTCCCCGTTTAGGTAAACCGGTCTGCGGGACCATGGTTATCGACGCCATGCAACGTTCGTTATTCCGGCACATCAATACCGAAATAGGCCACGGCATTATGCCAGCAGATATCTTTCACCATCGAGCCGATCAAAACGAGGTCATTCGGCAGCAGGCCCTTTTCCACTTCACTGCCCAGCAGGTTGCACAGCACCCTGCGGAAATATTCGTGCCGGGGGTAGGACAGAAAGCTTCTGGAGTCAGTCAGCATACCGATGAATTGGCTCAGCAGTCCCATGTTGGAAAGGGCGTTGAGCTGTCTTTGCATCCCGTCTTTCTGATCGTTGAACCACCAGCCGGATCCGAACTGGATCTTGCCCGGCGTGCGGCCGTCCTGGAAATTGCCGATCATCGCGGCGATCAGCTCGTTGTCACGCGGGTTTAGAATGTAAAGGATCGTTTTGGCTAGCTTCTCTTTTTGTGCCAACCGGTCCAGAAAGCGTGCCAGGGGCCGGGCGATCGGCAGGTCGCCGATCGTATCGTATCCGGTATCGGGACCCAGCGCCTGAAATGCACGGGTGTTGGTGTTGCGCAGCGCACCGAAGTGAAACTGCTGGGTCCAGCCCTTTTCGGCATCCATTTCGGCCAACTCCTCCAGGATGGCCGATTTGAATCGGAGAATTTGTGCCTCACGCAGGTTTTCGCCCCGGCGCACAGAGCTGAAGATTCTTCGAATTTCCGTATCTGTATAATCGTGGGCATAGGGCTCTTCCAGTCCATGATCCGAGAGGCGACAACCGGCAGCGTGGAAAACGTCGTGGCGCCGCTGCAGGGCTTCGAGAAAGGACGGATAGTCGTCAATTGACATGTCCGCTGCCGCTTCGAGCTGATCGACCCATTGATTAAACGCCTCCGGTGATTCGACCGCCATGGCCCTGTCCGGCCGGAAAGCCGGCAATACGCGCACGGCGAAGTTCTTGTCACTGCGGATCCGTTGATGATGCTTCAGGTCGTCCACCGGGTCGTCGGTGGTGCAAACCACCTTTACCTTCATCCGGCGCAGGATGTTCTTCGCGCTGAACTCATCGGATTGAAGCATTTCGGTGCAGGTCTGATAGATCTCCTTGGCCGTAACCGGGTTCAGCGGTTTTTCCGTGATGCCGAAGTAGCGTTTGAGCTCCAGATGGGTCCAGTGATAGAGGGGATTGCAAAGCGTTTTGGGCACCGTCGCTGCCCAGGCGTCGAATTTCTCCCGGTCACCGGCATTGCCGGTGATACATTTCTCCGCCACGCCGCAGGTTCGCATGGCTCGCCACTTGTAGTGGTCACCGTTGAGCCAGATACGGGTCAGGTTTTCAAATTTTTTATCCGCCGCGATTTCGTCCACCGGCAGGTGGCAGTGGTAATCGTAGATCGGCATGTCTTCGGCAAACTCGTGATAGAGCTTGCTGGCCGTGCCGGTTTGAAGTAGAAATTCTTCATCTAAAAATGGTTTCATGGTTTTCTTCCTCTCAGCTAATTGACCGAAAAGGCGCGTGTAGCGCAAAGAATACCGTTCGCCTGTTATGCACGGATGCCTCTGGGTAAATCATTGCTTCAGCCTGTATAAGATCTCACCGGCGTGGTCGACAAACAGGATGCCTTCATTCTCCCGGTCCATGAACTTTTCAACATCGATGTCCGCCGGGTTCATGTAGCCCAGGTTGATCCGCCGGCAGGTGTCTTCCGGTATGCCGGTTGCCAGCACGACGTCGACGAGCGGTTTTTCCACACCACTGTGATAGGTCCCACCGCCTCGGACATG
>JAHEIV010000097.1 GCA_024639205.1 Deltaproteobacteria bacterium
CGGCCCCACTGGAAGCGGCAAATCCACCACGCTGGCATCGATTGTCGATGTCGCCAACCGACTGCGCAAGGATCACATCATCACGGTCGAAGACCCGATCGAGTTCGTCCATCAGAGCCAGGGCTGCATCGTCAATCACCGGGAAGTGGGGATTCACACCAAGAACTTTTCGGCTGCTTTAAGAGGTGCGTTACGCGAGGATCCGGACATCATACTGGTTGGTGAGATGCGAGACCTGGAAACAATCTCCCTGGCCATCGAAGCCGCCTCCACCGGCCATTTGGTCTTTGCCACGCTGCACACCTCCAGTGCCGTGAAAACCGTCGATCGAATCATTGAGGTATTTCCGGCTGAACAGCAAGCTCAAATCAGATCCACACTGGCCGACGGTTTACGGGCGGTTATCGCTCAGGTTCTGTTCAAACGAATCGACAAGAAGGCCCGCTGCGTGGCCCTGGAGATCCTGATTGCCAACTCGGCGGTCAGAAACTTGATCCGGGAAGCCAAGACACACCAGCTGCCGTCTATGATCCAAACCGGCAAGAAGTATGGCATGCAGCTTCTCGATGATGCCATCATGGATCTGTATAACAAGGGATGGGTCGGCGCCGATGAGGCTTACATGAAAGCCAACGAAAAGGCCCGGTTCAGACCGTTGCTCACCGCACCGCCTTCCGACTTTACCGAAGTCTGATATGCCGGTGACCGGGCTGAACCCGGGACGATAGACCCGGCTGCAACTGCAGATCGGCAACCAAACTGCATGTTGCTGCGCCCGAACCAGTTAAAACCCGGAGTGGACAGGAAAAATGAAAAAACAGGAGATCGACCATATTCTGACACGCATGCTCGATTCTCACAAAAACGTGTCGGACCTGAATCTTACCGTCGGCAAAACGTTGCAGGTGGAAAGCGACGGGGTGCTGGTACCGGTGGAGATGCGCCCACAGTTCAAGGAACTTACCCCGTTTCAAACCGAAATCTTCGCCATGAACCTGGTCAACCAGGACAAACGCCTGACACGAACCCTGCTCGAGACGGGTTCCTGCGATCTATCCTATACACTGCCCGGCAAAGCTCGATTCAGGGTGAACATTTTTTCTCAAACCGGATACTATTCGATCGTGTGTCGGAAACTTGAATCGAAAATACCGACCATCAAAGAAATGCAACTGCCGGATGCCTTGTTCAAGATCGCCGCGGAAAAAAATGGGATCGTCTTTGTCACCGGGGCAACCGGTTCGGGAAAGACCACCTCTCTGGCGGCCGTCTTAAACGAAATCAATGAAGACCGGTCGGTGCACGTGGTAACGCTGGAAGACCCGGTGGAATATCAGCACCCCCACAAAAAGTCCACGTTCAACCAGCGTGAGCTGGGAGTTGATTTCAACGCCTATGCCAACGGGTTGCGGGCCGCCCTGCGCCAGGCGCCTAAAGTCATCCTGGTCGGAGAGATGCGCGATCGTGAAACAGTGGAGATCGGCCTGAGTGCGGCTGAAACCGGCCACCTGGTGCTCACCACCTTGCATACCATCGACGCCGGTTCCACCATCAACCGCATCGTGGGTATGTTCAGCACCGAGGAAGAGCATCAAATCCGCATTCGGCTGGCAGATGCCGTTCGCTGGATTGTCTGTCAGCGGCTTCTGCCCAAAGTGGGCGGCGGCCGAGTGGCGACATTCGAAATTCTGAACACCAATCTGCGTGTAAAAGATTCCATTTTGCATGGCGAATCGGAAGGCAAGACTTTCTACGAAATGATGCAGACCGGCACGGCTTTTGGCATGACCACTTTTGACGGCCACATCATCGGGCTTTACGAACAGGGACTGATCACCGAGGAGACTGCCTCGGCGTATGCATCCCGTCGGGGTATTGTCGGGCGCGGAATCGATTCGCTGAAAAGTGCCAGGGGAGAGGCGACCACCGATATCGAAAAACTGGAGATCGACCGCAGCTATCGGAATGCCGGCTGATATGCGACACCTGCGCGTACATCGGGATGGTGGTGCCCGTTAATAACCAATCGATCGAGGGGTGTCAGACCACATGGAAATCATCTGCAAGAATTGCCGCAGCAAGTTCAAGATCCCGGACGACAGGGTTCCGGCTGGCCGTACCGCCAGCCTTCCGTGCCCGAAATGCAAAAAGAAAATCACGCTGAACCCCCGCGGCAATGCCGGGGCAGACCTGCAGGCGGGCATGGCTTCCAGCGACTATGATGCATCCGACAAGCCTTTCGACTTTATCGAAGAGGAGGGGCACACGGCACTGGTTTGCGAATCGGACTCCGCGGTCTTGAAGAAAATCGTCAACAACTTAAACCTGCTTGAGTACCACGTTACGGTGTCCGACAGCGGCCGCGACGCATTGAAAAAAATGCGCTACCACCAGTATGATCTGTGTGTGGTCAACGAGTCTTTCAGCAGTGAGGGACCGGACGCCAACATGGTGCTGCTGTATCTGGAACGGCTCAACATGACCGTGCGTCGCACAATGTTTGTGGTGATGATCAGCAACCAGTACCGCACCATGGATCAGATGATGGCGTATCGATACAGCGTCAACATCATCGTGAACCAAAAAAATGTAGATGACCTCGGCAAGGTGATTCAGAGGGGGTTGACCGACTACGAATTCTTCTACGGTGTATTCCAGGAAACCCTCAAGGAGGTCGGACGCGTATAGCCCGCATATTCGATGTTTATTATTCAGCGTCGCTGACAAATAAACATGAATTCACTTCGCGCACACCCTGTTGCTACTGCTTCCTCTCAACCGTATTACAGCGCGCCTTTTTTAAAAAGCCGGCTGAAAAAATTAAAGCGTGCCCGGCCTCAGGCCGATCCGCTTCGACTGAAAGCAATAAACCATCTCATATTCGCTCGCATCCGCTCGCTGCGCCGGGCCAACTTTCGGGCGAGCCGCCTTTGCCCATTGGCCGCGTTTCCAATGGCTTGCGTTACTCCCCGTGAAGCTGTGCCCTTGAGTGCCTTGCACGTGAATGAATGCAAACTGTGAAATAAGCGGAAGGAAGCGATGACCGGCAGCTCACCATACACCTGCAACGATTATCGAGACGAAATGACGCTGCTCGCCCTTCGAAACCGTCTGAACACGGCCGAGCTTTCAGAGAAAGAACGCCGGCAAATCGAAAAAGAAATCCGGGAGTTCGAAAAGCGGATCGGAATGCGGTAAGGTCGATGAGGGCCTGCCATATGTTGATTCTCTTTGCGTGCCTGTTGGGTCCGGGATCGTTACAGATTTTCGGCAATAATCCGCAAACCGTCCAGGGTCAGCAGCGGCTCCACCGCTTCGATCGATTCGCAAACATCCTGCATTAACAATGCCAGCCCGCCGGTGGCAATTACTTTGGGGTTGGAGCCCATCTCCTTCTGAATTCGCCTGACCATCCCATCCACCAGCCCGGCGTAACCATAAATAATCCCCGACTGAATACTGCCGGCGGTGTCCTTTCCAACCGCCGTTTTCGGCCGCTTGAGAATTTCCACCCGCGGCAACCGGGATGCTTTTCTGAACAAAGCCTCCGAGGCGATGATGATACCCGGGCTGATGGCGCCGCCGAGATACTCCCCTTTATCGGAAATGCTGTCAAAGGTCGTGGCAGTGCCGAAGTCTATAACGATCAGGCTTTGTCGATACCGGTGAAAGGCAGCCACGGCATTGACAATACGGTCAGCGCCGACTTCCGCCGGGTTGCGGTACAAATTCGGCATACCCCGGTAGTCAGCCGGATCGACCCAAAGCGGCGGCGTGCCTAAATACTTGCGGCAAAACGAATCCAGGATGGGGACCACGGTAGGAACGACACTGGAGATGATCGTTTTGTCGATGCGGTCGGATCGGATTTCGCTTTGTGCAAACAGGCTGTTGACCAGCACGTTGAACTCGTCCTCGGTTGCATCCCGCTCGGTTCTCAACCGCCAGTCCTGGAGCAGCCGACTCCCTTCAAACACACCTATCACCGTATGGGTATTGCCAACATCTATTACCAGCAGCATTTTCGTTTCGCCCTCACGTTCGTTAGTATCCTGTCATTGATCCGATAATCGAAATCGGGACTGGCGGCACCCGGTGTCCCATATAAAGGTGTATGGGTCTGGCTGCGGGTCTGTGCGCGCAAGCCATTCGAGAGCAGGTCCTTCGCCTATGCATTCACGATCGCATCCACTATGTTGACGGTGGCGCGGGTGTTGGCCACATCGTGCACCCGTACGACATGGGCGCCGTTGAGCACCGCAGCGCAAACGGTTGCCTGGCTGCCGGTTTCAACAACCGCATCCTGCGGCTGGGGGGCCTCGTCGTTATCTGATCTTAACAGGTCGCGGATGAAGGCTTTGCGGGAAGTTCCCACAAGAATCGGTATATCGAGGTGCTGAAACTCGGACAGTCGCCGCAACAGCGTCAGGTTATGGCCGAAAGTCTTGCCGAACCCGATGCCCGGATCGATGATCAATTTGCTGCGATCGATCCCCTGCGCCGTTGCGTGTTGAACGCACTGTTGCAAAAAGTTCCTGCAGTCGGTGACCACATCGTCGTATGAAGGGGAAACCTGCATATTTTTGGGTGAACCGAGCATGTGCATCACAATCACCGGAACTTGGAACTCGGCCGCTACCCGGGCCATTCCCGGATCCTGTCGCAATGCACTGATATCGTTGATGATCGAAGCACCGGCTTTCAATGCCCGTCTGGCCACCTCCGATTTGGTGGTGTCTATGGAAATGGGAACGGGTAAACCGCCAGCCAAGTTTTCAATTACCGGAATGACCCTGTTCAGTTCCTCCTCAAGCGACACCCCTTCGGAGAATGGCCGGGTCGATTCGCCGCCGACATCTATGATGTCGGCCCCTTCCCGGGCCAATTTTACCCCATGTGAAATGGCGCGGTCACTGGAAAAATATTCGCCCCCGTCGGAAAATGAATCCGGCGTGATATTGATCACGCCCATTATCCGCGTTTTTTCCCCCAACTCCAGCCGATGGGTTCCCCACCGCAGGTTGTATCTCTTTCGAACAACCATCGTTTTCTTTCTGCGGACTGAACGTGTCTAAAAAAAGCCCCGCAGCAGCGGGGGGGGGTTGATTCGAAGGCAAACCGGGTGTGCCGGTTGTCATGTCGAAGTTTGGCCGGGATCTTCTTCCGCTTGCGCGTCCGGCGGCCGCGATTCGGTCTTGGGTTCCTCGGCGGTATTTGCACTTTTTCTCTTGGTCTCCGTGCCCCTTGAGGGCAGCTTGATGCCGGGTCGCATCGAAAGAATCAATTCGTCCAGTTCGCTGCCTTGAACGGTTTCTTTTTCAAGAAGCAGTTCGGAGAGCTTGTGCAGGATGTCCAGATTTTCCTTTAGCACCTCCTGCGCACGGGTATAGGAATTATCGATCAGCTTGTGAATTTCCTCATCGATCTTCCGGGCGGTTGCTTCGGAATAGTCACGGTGCTGGGCAATTTCACGGCCGAGGAACACGTGTTCTTCCCCTTTGGCGTAGGATAAAGGCCCCAAGTCACTCATTCCCCAGGTGCGCACCATCTGTTCGGCGAGATTGGTGGCCTGTTTGATGTCATTCGCCGCCCCCGTGCTGATCCGATCGAATACAATTTCTTCCGCCACGCGGCCGCCGAAGGCAACCGCCAGATCGCTTTGCAGCTGGTCCTTGTATTTAAAATCCCGTTCTTCCGGTAAAAACCAGGTTATTCCGGCCGCCCGGCCCCGCGGTATGATGGTAATTTTGTTGACGGCGTCGGTTTCAGGCAAAAACCTTGCGACCAGTGCGTGTCCACCTTCGTGGTATGCGGTGGTCTTGCGGTCCTCCTCCCGAATCACCTTCGACTTGCGCTCCAATCCCATGTAGACTTTGTCTTTGGCATCCTCAAAGTCGAACATGTCGAGTTTTTCCTTATTTCTCTTGGCTGCCAGCAGCGCTGCCTCGTTGACCAGGTTTTCCAGATCGGCTCCGGAAAATCCGGGAGTGCCCTTGGCCAGTATCACCGCATTCACGCTTGAAGAGACGGGGGTTTTCTTCATGTGAACCCGCAAAATCTTTTCACGCCCCTTGATGTCCGGCAGGGAGACGACCACCTGCCGGTCAAAACGTCCCGGGCGCAGCAAGGCCGGGTCGAGAACGTCCGGACGGTTGGTGGCCGAAATTAAAATAACGCCTTCGTTCGATTCAAACCCATCCATTTCGACCAGAAGCTGGTTGAGGGTCTGCTCCCTTTCATCATGGCCGCCGCCGAGCCCGGCTCCCCGGTGCCGTCCGACTGCATCCATTTCGTCTATGAAAATGATGCAGGGGGCGTTTTTCTTCCCCTGTACAAAGAGATCCCGCACGCGGGAAGCACCGACACCCACAAACATCTCAACGAAATCCGAGCCGCTAATGCTGAAAAAGGGTACGCCGGCCTCACCGGCGATAGCGCGGGCGAGCAAGGTTTTACCGGTGCCCGGCGGGCCCATCAACAGCACTCCCTTCGGGATCCGGCCACCAAGACGGGTAAATTTTTTCGGCTCTCTCAGAAACTCAACGACTTCACCCAGCTCTTCCTTGGCCTCGTCGATTCCAGCCACATCTTCAAAAGTCACCTTGGCCATGGAATCCGACATTAATCGTGCACGACTTTTCCCGAACGAGAGGGCTTTGCCCCCGCCGGCCTGCATCTGACGCATGAAGAAAATCCAAACACCGATGAGAATGAGCATCGGGAACCAGGAAACCAGCACGGACATGTACCAGGGAGATTCGGCCGGGGCCTTGGCTTCAATGGTCACGCCCTTCTGGCGAAGGATTTTGATCAAATCCGGATCCTGGGGAGCGAAAACTTTGAAGCGATTCTGGTCGCTATCGGTGATAAGCAGCTCCTGGCCCTGGATCGTCACTCTTTCAACTTTTTCACTGTCCACCATCGTCAGAAATTGCGTGTAACTGATGCTGGTTTCCGATATTTGCTGCTGATTGAATAGATTGTAAAGCATGATCATCATCAAAGTGATGACCAACCAGAGTGCCAGGTTTTTATAAAACGGATTCAAATGTCATACCCCCCGGTAAAATCATTCCGCGATTTTTGCAGATCCGGTTGGATTCCCCATCGCGGCGGATACCCAACCAACCCATCACCACTTCACCATCGCAGCCGCAGTAGCGGATTATGTCTGTGATACAGACATGAAATTGTATCATAAAATTAAACATTAATCGCCGCTAAACAACCTGCACCTCGGCTTTCAGCACCCGTTGGGTGGCAATTGTCACTTTCGCTGCTTCTGCGATCCGGTGCCCGACGACCCAGACGATCTGCTGTCCGCTGATCAGCAGCGGACAGCGGACACGCTGCTTTCTGGGCACCTTGTGATCGATGAAATACTTTTTTACTTTCTGCGTCCCCCCCGCTCCCAGCGGCGCAAATCGGTCACCGGGTAGAACGTTTCTCATAACCAGCGGAAAACGCAGCTTGTCCATATCAAAAAAAGCCTGCTGCTGTCCAGCGCCGCGCAATTGATTCGGGGTGTCGGTGACAAAGCTCGAAAAAACCACCTTTAGGCCGGTCTCCTGCAAAAAAAGCGTCAGCGGCTCCGCCGAAGGCAAGCGGACGGTGTAACGGAACCGATGGGCAGTGGGCGCCGGCGGCGATGCCTTGCGCGGATCGGCTGGTAACCTGACTACGATCAGCTCGCTGCCGCTTGTTTGAACCTGGATCCGGCCCGGCAAATGAACGCAGCCGCCAGCGGCCCCAGGGGCCAACAGCTGCAGGACGGCCTCGCTGTGTACAAACCCGATATGACGAAGGTCGCCTTTGACCCGGGCGATTGCCTTGCGGATGATTCTGCGCTGCAGGGCCGGCGCGCAGCTCCTCAGTTTTTCAACAGAAAGCTGTGCCCGATCGGCCTGCATGCCCGTGACAGTCGATCGAAATTGCGCCTCCACCAGATTTTCGGTCCAGTGCAATTCGTCCCTGACAATATCGCTTAAGCGGTTGAGGCTTTGCACGACTGCCGGATTGAATTCGTTACGCAGAACCGGAATCAGCTCACGTCGTATCCGATTGCGCAGGGGCTGGCGGTCGAAGTTGGTATTGTCCGTGACGTACGAATGCCCGGCGGCATGGCAATAATCGAGAATCTGCCGCTGCGAGAGACGGATCAACGGTCGGATGATTTTGGCATCCCTGGTCGGCGGTATGCCGGCCATTGAAGCCAATCCGGCTCCCCGTATCAGCTGCATGAGAATCAGCTCGGCGTTGTCATCCGCGTGGTGCCCGAGGGCAACTTTCTCATATCCGTGGTTCGCACAAAGGGAATCAAAAAAGGCGTAACGCAGCCGGCGGGCAGCCTCCTCCATGGAAATCCGATGCCGTTTTTGGTACCTGCGCGTATCTTCCTTGTGGCCGTGGAACGGCAGCTGGAGACGACCGGCCAACGAAGCCACGAAGTCGGCATCTCTGTCGGCATCTTTGCCACGCAGTCCGTGGTTCAGATGTGCGATCCCCAGTCGAATGGAAAGTACCGGAGCCAACTCGAGCAACACGTGCAACAGCACAACGGAGTCTGTTCCTCCGGAGACACCCACCAGGACGGTGTCGTGCGGCGCAATCATCATGAACTCGGAAATCGTCTGCCGCACGGCAGATAGGATGCTGTCTGTCGGGTTCGACCCCGGAGGTTGCCGGTGGATTGGCGTCATCTAATTTGGGAAAACATGCGACGGCCGAGAACTCGCGCTGATCCGCAAAACAGCCGACCGGATTGACCTGCATATATTACGAGTCGCATTCGCTCGCTGGAAAGGCAGGCTTCAGATTGATCCAACCTTAAGTTGCCGAAATGTTCAAGTCAACCCAAATCCCTGCCGACTGGAGGCGCTGACCGATTTGACGCGCTGCCGGGTACAACAGTGCAGAACCGCAGCCGCATCCATTAGCACTGTCTAATTCTCGTGCGGCGCTATCGGATCTTTTGGATCTTTTTTGATT
>JAHEIV010000098.1 GCA_024639205.1 Deltaproteobacteria bacterium
AAGCCGCATTCACCCATTTGTGCCGCCATGACCGTATGATCAGGGGATTGCCGTATTCCATGCGCAGCTTCGCTCTGAAATGTCTCCGTTTCACAGCGGTTAAACCCGCGGATCGGCTGATTCATGGCGCGGGTCTTGGTAACCAACGAATGCCACCTGTGAGCGAAGCCTGCCGCCGCTCATTCCAACGCCCGGAAAAGTGATAGTTCCGGATCCGGACGCTGCCCCTCCTGTTCGACCATCCACGCTTTCCAGGTAGCCTGCATTTGCCGGATGTGTTCGGGTATGTGGTTGGTGTATGTAATCAGCCAGTCGTCCATGGTCATGCTGTCGCTTTCCGGATGCAAAACCGTGCTGGACCAGACATCCTCCGGAAAGGACGTGATCAGGCGAAAGCTCATCTGCCGCAGGAGTCGAAACAGCTCTAAAGCCTCGTCCGGGCTTTGTTCGTGGTAGTGCAGCGATGCGGCCCACCGGTTTTCGTCATACGCCATTATGGACTTGCCGGGCTCGGCCAGAAAACAGCGGCAGCGGATGTAGCTGTTGGCCTCACTGTCAACGATGTGGAGAATGACTTCATGAATACTCCACCGGTCGGGCCCGGGCTTATATTGCCACATCTGCCGGGGAAAGCCTTTCAGGGCCTGCGCAAGTTGATCGGATGCGCTGGCGTACGAATCGATTTTTTGTTTGCGTTCTGCAGGGGTCATGACCGGCTCCTTTCAGCGTGAAGATTTCGTTTCTTACTGTTAATCGATTGCCGTTCACAAATCAACGGCTGAAACAGGGCTCGTTTCGACGGGTGAACACCACCGGCAATTCTACGGCTTTATCGATTCGAAAAATATTGGTATAATGGATAATCATTGCCGACATCTCCGGCGATTTTCATCGCCGAAAGGAAGCCGAAGGATTCTATGATTGAACTAGTTGAAATCACCAAAAAATACGCGTCATTTACGGCGGTCGACAAACTATCCCTGACCGTCAGCGAGGGCGAAATATACGGCTTTATCGGACCCAACGGCGCCGGCAAGACCACCACTATCAAGATTCTCAGTGGCATCATGCAGCCCACATCGGGAACCGTTCGTATCTGCGGAATCGATGTCCGCCGAAATCCGGTGGGAGCCAAGCACAAAATCGGATTCATCCCGGATCGGCCCTACCTTTACGAAAAGTTGACCGGTATGGAATTTATGAGGTTCACCGCCGACATGTACGGTGTCAACGGAAACGGATTCCGTGAAAAAGCGACCACGGAACTCAAGCGTTTTTCCCTGTTCGACTGGGCTGACGAGCTAATCGAATCCTACTCCCACGGCATGCGACAGCGATTGATATTTGCGTCTGCGCTGATTCACGATCCGGAAGTCATCGTGGTCGACGAGCCGATGGTGGGGCTCGATCCGGCCGCTATCATCATGGTCAAGAACCTTTTCCACCAGCTCGCCCGCAGCGGAGTTACCATTTTCATGTCGACCCACACCCTCAAAGTTGCCGAGGAGGTCTGCGATCGCATCGGCGTAATCCACCGGGGACGCCTGATCGCCACCGGCACCACCGAAGACCTGCAGCGAGAGGCCGGTATTTCTGATGCCGACCTGGAAATCGTGTTTTTGAACCTTACATCCGCAGAGCAGATGCGGCCCGGACCGGATCCACCCGGCAGTTGATCGATGCACTGTTATGCTGGTATCCGGACATCTTTAGAGTGAAACGATGATCCCTGTTTTCACACTTCTAAAACCGCGCTTGCTGTCGTTTCGCAACCACGATCGGTCGCAGAAGCAGCATGGCGGAACCCTCCGAATTCTGGGCCTGGCGACTATGGGCCTGACCTTCTGGGGCGGACTGCTGGCTCTTTCCCTGCGGGTGCTGGTCTATTTCAGGGGCATCGAGGAAATCGGCGATATTCTCAACTACAAATTGCTGTCGATGATGCTGATCACCGCCTTCGCCCTGTTGGTGTTCAGCAGCATTTTGACGGCCTTATCCAAACTCTACCTGTCCAGAGATTTGTTTTTGGTTCACTCCCTGCCCGTTCCCTGCTCCCACCTGTTTACCGCCAGGTGGATCGACAGCACTGTCGATAGCAGCTGGATGGTGATCATCTACACACTGCCGGTATTTCTGGCGTTCGGCATTGTCTACCAGACCGGCTTGCTATTTTATGTCACCTGTATGCTGACCATCTTCTCGATGGCCCTGGTGGCTTCAGGCTTCGCCACGGCCGTGGTAATGCTCGCGGTCATACTGGTTCCGGCCAGCCGCATGAAAAGCATATTTATTTTCCTTGGGATCCTCTTTTTCGTAATGCTGTACCTGGCCATCCGTCTGCTGAAACCCGAGACCCTGGTAGATCCGGAAGTTTTCGATACGGTAATGATCTACATCACGGCATTGAAAACACCCTCATCACCATTTTTGCCCAGCACCTGGGCCTTTGACGGCATCAGCGCAGCCCTGGCTGGTGATACGGGCGAAAGCCTTTTTCAGCTCGCCCTGCTGATCAGCTTTTCCGGCAGCCTGCTGTTTTTCAATGTTGTCACGGCCGACCTATTCTACCCCCGGGGGTTTTCAAAAACCCAGACCGCTCAGTCGCGGTTGATCAAGACAGGCAACTTGCTGCAACGCTTCACCGGTTTTTTACCCGGACCGATCAAGGCGCACACGGAAAAGGAGCTCAAGAGTTTCTTCCGGGACCAGAGTCAGTGGTCCCAATTATTTCTGATCGGCGCGCTGGTGGTGATCTATATCTATAACTTCAAGGTCCTGCCCCTGGAGAAATCTCCCATCCAGACGGCCTATCTGCAAAACCTGCTGTCCTTTTTGAACATGGGTCTGGCACTTTTCGTTCTGACAGCCGTTGCGGGACGTTTCGCCTTCCCGGCCGTCAGCGGCGAGAGAAGCGCCTTCTGGCTGGTAAAATCTTCTCCCGGCTCGATCCGCGGATTTTTATGGACCAAGTTCTTCATCTACTACATCCCGCTTCTGATTCTGACTGAACTGTTGATCCTGATCACCAATGTGCTGCTTCAGGTGACACCGTTCATGATGGTTCTTTCTACAGCCACCGTGTTTCTTCTGGTGCCGGGGATCGTTGCGATGGGCATCGGCTTCGGCGCTGCCTACCCGGACTTCACAGCGGAAAACCCGGCCCAGACCGTGACGAGTTTCGGTGGGCTGGTTTTCATGATCCTGTGCGCGGGTGTGATCGGTGCGGTGATCATTGTTGAGGCCGGCCCGGTGTACCAAATTTTCATGGCCGACTACGGTAGTAGATCCCTGACGGTTTTTCATTATGTCTGGGCCATCGGATCTTTCCTGGCTGTGCTTGCGATCGGCGTGGCGGCCATCGTGTTGCCGATGCGTTTCGGCGTAAAACGGCTGGAAGCTTACCAGATCTGATGGGCACCGGATCTTCGCGACATCACCCAGCCGAAAGAAACGCGTTCCGACTTCCAGTCTGTCGGCTTAGCCAGCGATGAACGCACTCCTGCCGGCCGTACAAAAATTGGCTGCACATACGGTCCCGGAACCACCGTGATTCAAATCGAGGACATAACATGACATCGTGTTTTGAGGACATCGTATGGCAGGCGAATCCCGGAGCAAGGGATACGCGTGCAAACAACGCCTCCACCGAAGCCTTTTCATCCGACCGGGTTCGCGACGTGCGTAAATTTCACCGTTCGATACCCGGGTACCGGCCCACCCCCCTGGCAGATCTGGCCGGTCTGGCCGATTATCTGGATGTCGGGGCAATATGGGTAAAAGATGAATCCTACCGATTCGACCTCAATGCTTTCAAAGTGCTCGGGGCCAGCTATGCCCTGTGTCAGTCCCTGCAAGCAAAGCTGCAGTGCGATCGGATCCCGCTGGGCGCAGGAATCCGGCAGCCTGCAGGTGTAAGAGCGCAGCTGGCAAAGATCACCTGTGTGACGGCAACCGATGGTAATCACGGGCGGGCGGTCGCCTGGGGCGCCGAGCAAATCGGCTGCCACGCGGTGGTTTTCATGCCGACCGGTTCTTCGCCGGCTCGACTGGAAAATATCCGCCGGCATGGGGCCGAGGCCAGCATCATCGACGGCAATTTCGACGACGCCGTGCGTCTGGCCGCCGAACGGGCCGAACAAAACGGCTGGCTGCTGATCCAAGACACGGCCCGCCCGGACTATACGCAGATCCCCGAACGAATTATGCAGGGCTACCTGACCCTGTTCGACGAGGCGTTCGAACAGATCGGCGGTCGTGAGCCTACGCATGTATTTATCCAGTGCGGGGTCGGCTCCCTGGCGGCATCATTGCAAGCGTTCCTGCTGCAGCGCTTCGGCAGTCGTCGCCCCATGCTGGTAACAGTGGAGCCGACCCGCGCCGCCTGCTTCTACGAATCGATAGCTGCAGGGGACGGCAGTGCGCATACGGTGACCGGAGGACTCGATACCATCATGGCCGGCCTGGCTTGTGGTAAACCGAGTTCACTGGCCTGGAACATTCTTCGGGATTACGGAGATTTGTTCGTTAGCTGCCCGGACCGGGCGGCCGCTCGCGGCATGCGGGTGCTCGGCAACCCCCTGCCGGGTGACCGGCGAATCATTTCCGGAGAATCCGGCGCTGTTACCCTGGGGCTGGTTTACGAAATCGCCACAGATCCGGCAAACCATCGACTGAGGGATCGGTTGGGCCTGAACGAATCTTCGCGTATCCTGCTGTTTTCCACCGAAGGTGACACCGATCCGCAGATGTACCGCAGTATTGTCTGGGGCGATTGGTCGCCGGCCACAGACTAACCGGTCTTCGCAGATAACCAGATACCGTAAAACCCGTTGCAGGGAACAGTATGCCCGTGGTATAATTTGTCCAATATTACTAATGGGTTATTTTGATCCTTGCCGCAACCCGATGCCGGATCGATCCGATGCGCCGGGCTGTTGCACACCAGCGTCGTTTCTTTGGGGGCACTTTACCATCATGAGATCCGCCATCATCGGCCTTCCCGGATCCGGAAAACAGACCGTATTCGAAGCGCTGACATGCAATTTCGAAGATGATAGCAACCGGGCCGAAGCCCGGATCGGAACCATTCAGGTCCCCGACGGACGTGTTGACGCTCTCAGTGAAATGTACCAGCCCCGCAAAACCATCTTTGCCCAGGTGGAATACTTTTTGTCGAACCGACATACGGATGAGGGCAGTAAGCAGGCCTCCGGGTGGGCTTCGGTTCGCGACTGTGATGCGTTGATTCACGTGGTGCGCAATTTCAGCAGCTACGGAACCGAGATGCCCACACCTTACGAGGATTTTAACCGACTCGATCAGGAGCTGATCCTCGCCGACCTGATTGTCGCGGAGAAACGCCAGGAGCGGCTGACACTGGATCAAAAGCGGGGCAAAAAAATCGACGCTGAGGAACTCTCCCTTCTAAAAGAGTGCGTCCGCAGCCTCGAGGCAGAGACACCCCTGAGAAGAGATGAGCGCCTGGCCGGCGCCCCTCGACTGAAAGGTTTCGCATTTCTGTCGGCCAAACCGATGCTGGTACTCCTCAACAACGAGGATGAAGATGACACGCTGCCGGATCTGCGCGGCATTTCTGCCAGCGAGTTCTGCCGGGTAATCCGGGGCAAACTCGAGCACGAGCTGGCACAGATGAATGCTGCCGAGGCACAAGGGTTTCTCAAGGAGTTCAACATTCCGGCAGCAGCCACCGATCGAGTGATCACCGCATCGTATGAACTGCTGGGGCTCATCTCCTTTTTCACCGTCGGAAAAGACGAAGTGCGGGCATGGACCATCCGCAGGGGCACCGGCGCCGTGGAAGCGGCCGGGATCATTCACTCCGATATGCAGAAAGGGTTTATCCGGGCAGAGGTTCTGTCCTTCAATGACCTGACGGCTGCCGGCAACTATGCGGCCGCCCGCAAGCAAGGAACCGTTCGTCTGGAAGGCAAAACCTATGAAATACAGGACGGCGATATCATCGAGATCCGTTTCAATGTGTAACCGAACCCGTCAAACGATAGGCACTGACAGGGGATCGACAGGAGCGGTTTTTTAGCGCTTCGGCAGGTACCGAATAAGCGCGAATACCGACAAAGAGCATTGAGCTTCCAATACAGCCCATTTATCACGCCTCTGGTAATCGCTGCAGCCGCATGCGCTGCATTTGCGATCCTGGCCTGGAGACGTCCCACCCTGACCGGTTCCAAGGCTTTTGTCTGGCTCGGAATGGGAATGGCCGGCTGGTCTCTGGCATATGCCATGGAGATCGGAAGTCCCCTGCTGGCCTCCAAGCTCTTCTGGGTCAAATTGCAGTTCATCTTTATTGCTGTGGTCCCTCTGAGCTGGCTGATTTTTGTTCTTGCCTATACCGGCCAGTCCGAAAAACTGTCCGCCCGCAACAAAGCCCTGCTGCTGATCATACCAGTGGTAACCCTGCTGTTTGTGGCCACCGACCACCTGCACGGTCTGGTGATCAGCCGCGTGGCACTGCAACGACAGGGTTCGTATACACTGTTGGTGCGGTTTTTTGGCCCGTGGTTCTGGCTGTACGCTGCGTACAGTTATCTGCTGATCTTCTTGGGCTCGATTCTGCTGATTCAGTCGATCATCCGTTTTCCAAACCGCTATCGCGGACAATCTACCGCCCTGCTGGCAGCGGCCCTGGTGCCGCTGGGTTGCAATGCAATCTACCTGCTGGGCCTGAGTCCCTTCGCCTCGCTCGACATCACCCCCTTTGCCTTTACAATATCCGCGATCGCCCTTGCCTGGGGAACATTCCGCGGCAGGCTGCTGGACATTACACCGATCGCTTACGACCAGGCCATCAAAAGCATGCATGACAGCGTGCTGATCCTCGACGATCACAATCGCGTGCTCGATGCCAACCAGGCTGCGCTGACGATACTGAAGAAAAGATCCGTGCGGGTTGTCGGAGAGCAGGTAGAAAAGCTCCTGGCGCCGTGGCCCAAGCTGCACCAGCACTTCCGGTCGCCCTCCGGAGGCCGGGAAGAAATCGTCATTCGCAACAAAGAGCGCCAGCAGTATTATGACCTGCTGATATCGCCGATCTACTCCCGCAACCGGCTAACCGGCCGATTGGTAGTATTTCGCGACATTACGCGCCGCAAGCGATACGAAAAAGCTCTGCAGGAGAGCGAAGAGCGCTTTCGCAGCGCATTCGATCAGGCCCTGATCGGAATGGTGCTGATCGATTTGGAAGGCGACTTCCTGGCGGTAAACTCCTACGTCTCCGACATGCTTGGCCGCACCGTCGATGAGCTTTTGGAGATGAACCTGAGAGATATCATCCACCCCGAAAACGTGCATATCGAGGCCAGACGAAGAAAAGAGCTGATAGCCGGCGACATCGAACAGATCCTGTTGGAAAAGCGATACATTCGCAAAGATGGAGAAATCGTCTGGGGGCGCTTCAGCGCCTCTCTCTTGCGCGATACGCTCGGCGACCCGCTGCATATCGTCGCCCACCTGCAGAATCTGACCGAGCAGAAGCAAATCGAGACCGAAAAACGCCGCCTGGAAATCCAGACCCAGGTGGCGCAACGAATGGAGTCGATCGGCACGTTGGCCGGCGGCATCGCGCACGACTTTAACAACATCCTGATGAGCATCCAGGGAAATATTTCCCTGCTGCGCAGCACCATCAAGGGCAGCCGGTCTACCACTGAAAAGCTGCAGACAATTGAGCACTACATACAAAGCGGTGCGAAGCTGACCCAGCAACTGCTGGGGTTTGCCCGCAGCGGCAAGTACGAAGTCAAAACGCTGGAGCTTAACAGTGTTATTGAGAAAACTGCCAATATGTTCGGCCGAACCCGCAAGGGCATCGATATCAAGATGCACTTGGACCAGCAGCTGTGGAAGACCAATGCCGATCAAAGCCAGATAGAGCAAATCCTGCTGAATCTTTACGTCAACGCCGGACAGGCAATGCCCCGCGGTGGAACACTCTCGTTGGACACCAGCAACGTATTTCTGGACGGCTCCTCCACCAAACCTTACCGCGTGAAGCCGGGAAAATACGTCAAGGTGTCGGTCACAGACACCGGTGAAGGAATGGACGCTGCCATTCAGCAACGGATCTTCGAGCCCTTTTTCACCACCAAGGAAATGGGGCGTGGAACCGGGTTGGGGCTGGCATCCGTTTACGGGATCGTGAAAAACCACGGTGGCTACATCAACGTTTACAGTGAAAAAGACCAGGGCACCACCTTCAACCTGTACTTCCCGGCCCTGGATCGATCTTCCGCCGGAGAGATAGTTACCCCCCAGACGATCGAGCTCGGCACGGAAACGATCCTGTTTGTGGACGACGAGGCAATGATCCTGGCCACTGGGGAAGAGCTGCTCAAAGAGCTCGGATACACGGTGCTGATTGCAAACGGAGGACAACAGGCCGTAGAGCTATATGCGGAGCAAATAAATGAGATTGACCTGGTGATATTGGATCTGGTGATGCCCGATGTTTCCGGAAAGGAGACTTTCCTGCGTCTTAAATCGACCAACCCCCGGATCAAGGTGCTGCTCTCCAGCGGTTACAGCATCAACGGGGCGGTAGAAGAACTTCTGCGAGAGGGGTGCGATGGATTCATTCAAAAACCCTTCAACGCGGCCCAGCTCTCGGTCAAAATCCGCAGCATCCTGGATGCGGAAGCCACGGTGAACTGATGCAGCTGCCGGGCTGTAAAAGTGTCCAAAAAGAGTCCGACGGCTATCAGAGATCGGGAAGAAAATGGGTACCGCAATAGTGGATATGGCAGGAATCTTTCCCGACAACCATAGATTGTCACCTTTTTCCCCATTGATTGGCACCGTTATCCCCTTAGATGATGTCATCGGATGAATAAGAACTGCTCGATTGACGTCATTGATGGCATTACACGGATCCACTATTTCAAAAACCCGGCA
>JAHEIV010000099.1 GCA_024639205.1 Deltaproteobacteria bacterium
TCCTACCTCGTGCTGGCTGCTGCCGTAGTTCCACCCGTACTCACCCGGGTTCGTTGCACCGACGATGAGCAGTACATCGGGAAAAGTATTCAGTAGCAGATTCGTTACTCCCCACGTCTCGTTTGCTAGTTTTTGTCTAAACTCAATGATGTTGAACCCTGTAATCTGCTGGGAGGCCTGTATCAGGAAAATATCCCCCGTATTGTTACTGTTGTTTGGGCCGACACTCAAATAACCAAGCAAGTCACCGTTTAGATACACGGCGACCTCGTCAATCTGATCGATGTCGTGGCCACTCAAAGACAGCTGCAAATCGGCTTCGGTGCTCTCGAAAGCCATCTCAAGCACTGTCTCGTTTTGATCACTACCGTAATTGTTGCCATAGGCACCGCTGTCGGCAATGCCGGGTATCAGTGGAATGTGCCCCCCCGCATTGTCAACGGTCACGTCGACTGAAGTGCTCGTTACATTGGAACCGTCATCGACATTTACGGTCAAGGCGAAGATTTGCGGGTTGGATACATTGGGCGGGATGTAGGTCGCGTTGGGTGAATGCGGATCAACGATAGTGCCTTCCCCGGAATTCACGCTCCAGGTGTAGATCAACGGCAGCGGCCCATCCACGTCCGTTGCCGTCACAGAAAGCTCGGCGGTGGCAGCGTCTGATATCGTCGAAGGCGCCGCATTCACCGACTGGATCTGCGGCGGTTGATTCGACGGAGAGGAGTAGCTGCAGGTATAAACCGACACATCGTCGACGACCCAACCGAACGGTCCACTGTAGGTTTCATCCGTGCTGATGCGCCAGCGAAACCGCACGCTCTGACCGGCCAGTGGGCTTAAATCGAGACGGGTCGAAACGTAACCGTGGCTTTCCGCCCCGTATGCCGGCTGGGAGGGGTTGGGGTTGTTTGAAGCCAGCAATGCATTGTACGCCTTACCATCATCGATCAATGCGCCCGCATCGTTCCAGGTGATACCGCCGTCGGTGCTGTACTCGATCCAGCCGCCGTCGTAGTATGTATTGGTCCACCAGAAGTACTCGAACCCAAATGCATGCCGGAAATGCAGATAGGCGGTTTCGGTGGCCGGCAGCACCACGTCTGCTACGAACTCTGCCACCGCGTCGGTGCCGGCAAAGCTGTCCCGGCCCCAAAGCATGGTGTCGCCCGACGATGCATAGCCGGTATCCTCAATCCAGGCCGGTGTTGTGTCACCGGCCAGATTTGTAAGAACCCATCCGGTCGTGCCGCTTTCAAAGTCGTCAAGAAAGAGGTTGGAAGCCGTAGCGCCGGTGGGGCAGATCTGCGCTTCGGGATGGAAATCGAAAGGATCGGTGTCCATTTCCACCGCTTCGGTCGCCTTGCGGACCTGTTCACAGTCGCCCTGGGTGATGTTGTCCACACCGACAAGATTCAAACAGCCGATGTTGAGCGCTTGGTAAAGATCGGCATAATCGGAGCCGGATACGAGCAGGCTGGACTGGGCTTCGTAATAGATGTCGGCGACTTTAGCGATCCCCAAGCCTTGCACGCTGTAGCCATTAAATGTGCCGCCATCGGTCATGAGGTAGGCGGCCTTGTTGTTGACGCCGCTGTTGGTGTGCACGCCGCCGTTATCGTTAGGAGAAGTCAGGTACAGGGTACTCGACATCTTGTCGGGATCGCCGAATGCAGGCGGATCTGCCATGTCGCGGATGATGCCGATGGATGCGGGCGTATCTTCGCCCAGCTTCCAACGGACGTCCGGATCGTCGTTGCCGCGCAAGTTCGTCAGGTCGACGAATTCGCCCCATATGTCCGACAATGATTCGTTGATTGCGCCGGACTGGTAGTAATACAAGAGATTCGATGTCTGCTCGGTGACGCCGTGGGTGAGCTCGTGGGCGACCACGTCGTCTACTACCATCCCGTTGCAGTAAACCATCTGCTCGCCGTCCCAAAACGCATTGGGGCAGGTGTAGCCGTCGTTCCAGTGAACGGTTGAAACCATGGTCTGACCCGCGTCGTCGATGCTGTCGCGCCCGTGTTCGTTGAAGTAAAAACCATAGGTATCGCCGGTATATAGGTGTGCGTTTCTTGCATCCTGGCTGCCGTTAAGGCAGTCGGGGTCCGATTCATCGCATACAAGTATACCGGGCAGACTGGATAAACCGCCGGCATCATAGGTCTCACGGTTCCGGCTCCTTTCGATGAGGTCAATATGGAGCGTGATACCTCCGTGCCGGGCATCGACGAATACATCCGAGCGCACAGGGTTTTCTATTTTGTTCTTCTTGCTTTTGACCATCACCCGCCAGGTGAGCGTTGCGGGCCGATCGCTCGGAACGATCAGACGTGGATCGACTATCCACAGCTCCGGGCGTGTCGCCTGTAATTCTTGTGAGGCCAGACCGTACCACTTTTCGACCAACTGGATGGCATTTTCTTTGGCCTCGCCCGGTGACAATACGGGACGGGTTGAAAGGGAAAGGTTCGGGCTGATCTCCCCCGTCATGGAGACCAGGCGCCGGGACTCGTCCAGGTTAACGAGAAGTTCACCGGCGAGCACCGGTATGTTCTCGTGAGTCTGGCCATAGCGGTGAACGGAACCGCGTCGCAGTCTAATCCGGTCTTTCATGTGCCGAACTTCTTTGTCTGGTTGTTTCACTCCAAACAAGTGCGCGTATCGGTCGATCGCAGCCCGGCCCGCCACCCCAGGAGGGGTATTTATCGAGGCGCCGGGAAAAGGTATGGGATTTTGCGATTGCGCACGGATGAATCGCGCATTACTGGTGGTTCGATGCTGCGCAATCTCAGCGTTGTATACTTTAAGCTCGGCTCTCTCCTCGGCGGCGTGGGATGTCCTACTCGCCGCTACCCCGAGGATGACTATAAGAATGCTCAGGACCTGCAACGGGCGCATCAACATGTGATCCTCCCTTTTCATTGGAATCGCTTGTTACGTGCTGTAAAACTGCGAAAAGCGTGCGAACGGACAGATCTTTCGTCTTATGAAAACTCAATGCCCAGGCAGTCAACCTGCAATCAGAGGCACTGGAAGTGCGCGCAGTCGTAAACTTTCCAATGATCCGGGTTAAAAGCAGCCGGAGTTATGTTCGGGATCTATGGTCGATAATGCCCGCTGTAGTCGGCGAAGAATTCTTCCAGCAAAGGGGATGGCGTTTCAGAGTGTAAATGCAGAGCACGTCCGCAGATGGAGAAATGATAGCCGGTGTTTCAACGTCGAGAACGATATCGCCTTTCCCCTAGTCTGTTTTAATAACATCTTCATTATGTTGTCAATAGGACAGCGTAGAAGTATTTTCGATTGTTTACACATCCGGGGGATACGTATGTTTGGCCTGAGGCGATTACTTCAAAACCGGCACGCCGCAGGCCCACAACCGATACCGCGGAGGTCAGATACCAACCCTTGTTACCTTTGCAGAAAACTGCGATCCTGTGTGCCTCCGCTGCGCTGGATCGCATATCGGAAGATATGACTCGCGGTGAGCGTCCGACGCATGAACCCATACTAGCCACGGGTCAAAAAAATTGCGCCAGATATTTTTCAACATTCAGGAAAGTAGATAGCGGTGCTTAAGCTGAAGGATTCTCTCGACCGAGGCAACCGCACGGGTTTGGAGATCCGTCGAGGCGTTGATGCTGCTGGTGATGATTTCGTGAGCCCGGACGATGTCCGGTCCTGCATGGCAAATCAGCGCTATGTCGATCTCGGCCTCCAGGACCTGTTGAATGACCGTCTCGATCGAAAAGTGTTTTCTGATAGCCCCCATGTCCAGATCATCTGTCATTACCACACCATGGAAATTCATGGCACCTCTGAGCAAATCGCGCGCGATCGCCGGTGACAGGCTGGCCGGCCATTGGGAATCGATTGAAGGGTAGAAAATATGCGCCAGCATCACGGCCGACACATCCGTCCGGATAGCGGCCTGAAAAGGGATCAGATCGCTTGTCTGCATCGCCTCCATACTGACTTCCAGTTGCGGCATGTCGATGTGGGAATCGAGAGTCGTGCGACCGATTCCCGGAAAATGCTTGGCCACCGCCATGATCTGCCTGCGTTGCAGATGGCGGATGACGGCAGTTCCCATGGCGGACACTTGCTGCGGATCGGCTCCAAAGCTTCGGCCGTCCATGACACTGGCGATATCGGACGGTAGCAAATCCATGACCGGGGCCATGTTCATGTTGATCCCCACGCCGCTGAGTTCTTTTGCCGTTACCCGGGCGAAATGTTTGACCTGATCTTTATTTTTCATATCCGAAGGCCCTGGAAACTGGGTGAACGGAGCCTTCAGGCGCGCCACTGCTCCGCCTTCCTGATCGACGGCGATAAACAGCGGAACAACCCCCGCTTCCCGGGCGAAGTGTTGGATCGACGCACACAATTGCTGCAGCTGATCGGGATCGACGATATTGCGGGAAAAGAGGATGACGCCCCCCACCTGCAGTTCTTCTATTATACCCTTGAGGGTGGTATCGAGTTCGGTGCCGTCGAAACCGACCATCAGTCGCTGTCCTGCCAGCCGGCGCTCGGACCAGCTAGAAACCGGTGCGATGATCTCTTTGTTGGTAGCTGACATGTTCTTTCCTGCAGATTTTCACTTGATCGGATAGTGAAGTTTGGGCGAATTGACGGCGGGCTTAGACGCCGGGTCGCTGTTTGACGAAGCACCAACGGGCCGGGTGCTGTAATGAAGATTGGGATTCAAGCAGGCGAACCGGTCTATGTTTTTGATCAGTTCATCCATCTTTTCTTTTTGCAGCGGTCTGGAAAAAAGGAACCCCTGGGCGAGCTGGCATTTCATTCCTGTCAGCACGCTGTGCTGCTCGCGGGTCTCCACCCCTTCGGCCACCACGTTCATGTTCAGCTCGTGAGCCAGCGCAATGATGGTCTCCACGATTTTTTTGTTCTCATCGGTTGCATGGCTCATCTTGGATATAAAACTGCGGTCTACTTTCAGCGTATCGATCGGCAGCTGCTGCAGGTAGCTCATGGAAGAGTAACCGGTCCCGAAATCGTCGATCACGATTTTGATGCCGGATTTTTTTAACTGCTCGATCAGGCGTATGGTCTCGTCCGTATTTTCCATCAGCGCGGTTTCCGTTATTTCGAGCTTGAGCTGTTCAGGCGGCAGACCGCTTTCCGACAGTATCTGTTGAATTTCTTCGAGAAGATTCGGCCTGAGAAACTGTTTGCACGAGATGTTTACGCTCACAAACAGCGGATGCCGGTTTTGAATCCTATTCTGCCAGCGCATCAGATCATAGCAGGCCTCCTTCAATACCCAGTGACCGATGGGGATAATCAATCCGGTTTCTTCCGCAATGGGAATGAAGGTGTCGGGCGGTATTAATCCCCGCGTGGGGTGATTCCATCGAATCAGGGCCTCGAATCCAATAACGGCCCCGGAATCCATCGACACGATCGGCTGATAGTGAAGCTCGAACTCGTCCCGGTCAATCGATTTTCGCAGGTCTGTCTCGAGCTGGTGAAGTTCGCGGATCTTCGCGTGCAGCGTCGGATCGAATACCTGAAATTGCGCGCGTCCCTTTTCCTTGGCGTGGTACATCGCCGCATCGGCATCGCGAATGATTTCTTCCGGGCCTTCATAGCTGCCGGTGTCGAACACGATACCGAAACTGGCCGGGGCGTATATCTCATTGCCTTCAAGGGTAAAGGGGGGCTTCAGTTCGTTTTGCAGCCGCTGTGCCACTTTGAGTGCGAAATCGCTGTTTTCGATGTCCTCCAGCAGGATGACGAACTCATCCCCTCCGAATCGGGCCAGATTGTCGATGTCGCGCAGGGTCTTGCGAAGCCGTGCGGAAAATGCCAGCAGCAGTTGATCGCCGATGTTGTGACCGAGGCTTTCATTGATAACCTTGAATCGATCGATGTCCAGGTATAGCACCGCATAGTGGTATCCCGATCGCCTGCGTGCGCGTTTCATTGTCATTGCCAGGTGTTCCATGAACAACGCCCGGTTGGGCAGTCCGGTGAGCGCGTCATGAAATGCCTGGTGGTATACCTGCTTTTCTGCTTTCTTGAGCCGTGTGACGTCTGCAAATGAGACCACCTTGCGTTCGGATCCGGTGACGGGAGCACAGGAGATCAGCACATCGCGTCGATTTCCGTCACCGGTGACAAAGGCTGCTTCATGGATTCGCAGTGCTTCGGAAATCTCTGTTTCGCTTTGTCGAGCTTCGGACATCTCAGCCGCAATTCGCAGTCGGCTGCTGTCATCCAGAAAATCGAACCATGATTTGCGGTTTTCGATTTCCTGCCGAGCGGTAGCCGAGAATTCCAAAAATGTGGAATTGGCCAGAGAGATGGTTTCGCTTGCATCTGTGATGACGGTGGCGGTGCCGGTGTTTTCAAAAATCGAACGGTAATTGTTTTCAGACTGACGCAGCTCGGCCGTGCGCTCCCGGACTTTTGTTTCCAGGGTCGTATTTGCCTGGCGAAGCGCTTGCTGGGATCTGTTGATGTTGTTGAGCAGGTATTGGGTGAATACACTGATGATCAGTATCGCTCCCACCGGAATGGCCACAGAAAGACTGTCGACAGGAGAAACGATCGCCTCAAATGAGTAATAGAGGATCGAGGCGGCAGTCCCGATGATGATCAGACCGATTTTATCCAGAATGGTTGTAGGACGTTCGGGACCCGCTTTTTTGAACGCTTGCTGTAATTTACCCATACGGTAAACCGACGGTTGATGGAGACGGGGCATAACCGGTCAAAATTGTTCTTTATTTCAAGATAGACCTTCCGTCCAAAGTATTGCAAAGCAATACACAAATAGAATATATATTAACAATTTCAGCATATTATCATAGATGTCAATGAAAAGCAATCTCGGTTAGACAGAACATTTGTATTTTAATTCTACATGTGGTAGAAATATTTTTTTGGCGGTAAATTCACCAGGTACACCCATGGAATTGGCCCGCGACAGCAGTATGATGCAAAAGATCAGCTTCTATCTGGTCAAGCTACCTTTTATCCTGGTGACCATCATCATTGGTTTTCTGTTGGAGTTTCTCATTGAATTACCGTTCATGGTGATGTGCAAGCTGGATCGATCCGCCAGCAACCAGACACCAGGCAGACCCTCACAAGCTGGACGGTAATCACCCAGAACAGAATCGAAGCTTCCACACCCCGTTTCGTAGAATTGAGATCACGTGGATAGAGAGACCCATCCGCATTCGTTTTGTAACCGAATTCGGCGTTATCTATCATTAGGTATACGTGTACCGTTTACACTGAGAAATATGATCGGACGGCAGGACGAATCCGGGGTTGGATTTATCGAGAATCGAATGGTACGCCTGGCAGGATTTGAACCTGCGACCTACGGATTAGAAGTCCGTTGCTCTATCCAGCTGAGCTACAGGCGCACATGACAGGCCCGAAATCGTTTCCCAATGCGGGATACGACCCGGGTCGCAAAATTAGCACGACACGGCTGGGTTGTCCACCAGAAATCCCAAAGCGGTTTTTCATGGAAAATTCGGGTAGATTTGGGTAGAATAGTAGATTGCAATTCGCCTGCTGCGTTAGGAAAAGGATCGATGACGACAAAGAAGAAAAAAAAGACCGTAGGTTCCCACAAGACGAGTGCGAAAAAAGCTTCTGCCGCAACCGCTAAAAAAGCCGCCCCCGATCGCTCTGCTGATAAGGCGCTGGTCAAATTCGATCCGCTGCAGCGGTACTTGTCTGAAATCAGCCGCTACCGCCTGCTTACCCGTGAAGAGGAGCGTGAGCTGGGTATCCGGGTACAGAAGCATGGCGATCGGGAAGCCGCCTATGCGCTGGTAACATCCAATCTGCGTCTGGTGGTAAAGATCGCACTCGAATTTCAGCGGGTGTGGATGCAGAATCTGCTCGATCTGATACAGGAAGGCAACATCGGGCTGATGCAAGCGGTCCGAAAATTCGATCCATACAAGAACGTCAAGTTTTCCTATTATGCCTCTTTCTGGATCAAAGCCTACATTCTTAAATTCATCATGGATAACTGGCGTCTGGTGAAGATCGGCACCACCCAGGGGCAACGCAAGCTGTTTTTTAAGCTCAAAAAGGAAAAACAGAAATTGATTGATCAGGGTTTCGATCCGAAACCCAAATTGCTGTCTGAGCGATTGGGTGTTTCCGAACGCGAAATTGTAGACATGGATCAACGCCTGGACGGCTGGGATCTGAGCCTGGATGCACCATTTAAGGATGACTCCGACACCGAGCGGATCGAATTTCTCAGCACCCCGACCGAATCGATTGAAGACAAAGTCGCCAAAAAGGAAATTGAAGCACTGCTGCATACCAAAATAGCCGAATTCAGAAAGAAGATGACGCGCAGAGAAAAGGAAATCTTCGACCTGCGCATTTTCTCCGACAATCCGGTCACGCTTCAGGAAATCGGAGACCGCTACGGGATTTCGCGAGAACGCGTGCGGCAGGTGGAAAAAAATATCGTCAAAAAGATGCGGGAATTCTTTAAAAGAGAAATTCCCGATTTTTCGGTGTACACAGAAGAGAGCACCACCGAATGAAGCTCGCCGTGGCAAGCTGCAGGGTATTGGATCGGAAATTCGCCGCAGTCGAACCCGCCATCGCTTAAACGAGCTCCCCGTTTCGCTGAAAATTTACAAGATAGGCTGTCGCGGTGCACCTTGCCTTGCTTTCTGCAAACCGACCGCAGGCCAGACAGGGTGATCAGGCGCACGCACACAGCGTGCCCAAAGCCGGCTGCCGGAATAGTGCCCATCCACGTTGGAAGGGCCCTATATAGATCTGCAATGAAAGTGAAATCAACGATGATCAAAGTGATAAAAACCCTGGCCGTTGCGACGATGGCCCTCAGCGGCTTGATCGGCTGTAC
>JAHEIV010000100.1 GCA_024639205.1 Deltaproteobacteria bacterium
AACATCGAAAACGTCTCGGCGCACCCGTGACGTGGAGGTGATGCGGTCAAAGCCGGTCTGCCGATTTTCGGTGAGTGTCTGCAGCGATTCGATTAGAATCTGCCGGCAAAAGTCAGCCCAACAAAGGGCGCGGTGTCGTATGCGTCCGCAGCGAGTTTGTTTCCATTCGAGTTCTCGATGGTCAGTTCGCCGGCGAAAAGGGCTCCAGCAGCCAAATCGAGGGTCAGATTCGATCCCAGTTTCCGTTGAACTCTCAGAAAACTGGCCAGAAATTCGTTTTCACCGACTCCGTTGGGCACGGCACTGGTGTCGTCCAGTCTGAAGCGGTAGCTTCGGTACGCCCCGCCGATGCCGAACTCCCACTTCTTCTTAAGCGAATAAACCAGTTCCAGTCCGGCCGGACCGGCCGGACCGGCACGAAACGGGTTGGAAAGCCGAAACTGCTCGTTGATTTTCCAGTTAATAAGGATGAAAGGAAAGGCTTTGGTTTTTTCCAACCGGTCGAAAAGCCCGAATCCGAGACCGAGAACCAGGTTACGGCTGAAGGGATGCGCCAGCGACAACACTGCGCCGTAAGTGAAACTTTCATCTGTTTTGGCACCGGATTCACCGGAAAGTTCGATGGCCGGCGAAATCCCCAGTGTCCAGTTGTCAGAGAACGAGTAAAACACCGGAACACTGATGCCGGGGCGGTGAATCTTGCTCCAGGGGGTTGCCCCGGCTACATTGGACCGATTGTTGAAATTCCAATTTTCAAAATCGTAGCTCAGCCCTATACCCATACGCAGGTTTCGGGTGAACGCCCGCATGACATCCAAGCGCAGATAATGCCGATTGACGTCGAAGCTGCCGCCTTTATCCAGATCGGTCTCGAACTGGTTGAGCGGTGTGTAGGAAAAGGAGAACGAATAAGTAGCGTTTTTCCCGTTTCTTTTTTCTTGACCCCACGCGGGATCAAGAGTCATCGACCATGCCAGCGCAATGAGCACCAGGGCGGTCAACACCGACACGGGTCTCATGGGTGCAGACCCGCCCGAGACCTTCAGTGATTGCCTGTCTTTTTTTGTGTGCATGTCTGTGGCCAAGAACCGCTTCTGTAAACAGTGGATTTGGCTTGCGGGCAGAAGACCATGCCAGCTTATGACAAATAAGCGGCGCATGCACCGAAGTGGCATCAAAGGACCGAGGGGTTGGAGTCACCTGGCCCGGTGCGCTGAAACGCAGTGCACTCGGGGGCCGCTGGTACGCATTTTTAGGCCGGGTTCTATTCTTCTGCAAACAGATCCGTGCTGATATATCGTTCACCGGCACTGGGTAAAATGACGACGATTTTTTTACCACTGGCTTCCGGGCGTCTGGCAACCTCTAAGGCGGCCCAGGTTGCGGCGCCCGAGGATATCCCGCACAGGATGCCCTCTTTTTTGGCCAACCGCCGGGAAGTAGCGAAAGCATCCTCGTTGGCCACCGTGACGACATCATCGATGATCTCACGATCCAGAATTTCCGGTATGAACCCGGCACCGATGCCCTGGATCTTGTGAGGCCCTTTCTGACCGCCGGAAAGAACCGGCGAGGCGGTCGGCTCGACGGCTATCGATCGAAAGGAGGGCTTGCGCTCCTTGATCACCTGGGAGACCCCTGTGATGGTGCCGCCGGTGCCCACCCCGGCAACCAGGATGTCGGCCGATCCTTCGGTGTCGTGCCAGATTTCCTCTGCCGTGGTGACCCGGTGGATCCAGGGATTGGCCGGATTGGCGAACTGATTCGGCATATAGGTGTTTTCTTCGGATCCCAGCATTTCCTGGGCTTTTTCGATGGCACCTTTCATGCCGTCGGCGCCCGGGGTCAGAATCAGCTCGGCTCCCAGTTGCTTGAGCACCTTGCGCCGTTCGATGCTCATGGTGTCGGGCATGGTCAGAAGGAGCCGGTAGTTGCGGGCTGCGCAGACAAAGGCCAGGGCGATGCCGGTGTTTCCACTGGTCGGCTCGACGATCAGGGTATTGGACCCGATGTGGCCTGCTTTTTCAGCCGCGTCGATCATGGACACCGCGATGCGGTCTTTGACAGTAAACAGGGGGTTGTAGAGTTCCAGCTTGGCGTATATTTCGGCATCCAGTCCCTCGGCGACCCGGTTCAGGCGGACCAGCGGTGTGCGGCCGATGGCGCTGGCGATATTGGCAAAATAATGCATGTAATTCTCCTTTCTTGGCAGGGACAAATGGCCCTGTTCCGCCGGCCGGGGCTGTCATGTGTCACGGTAGCGGGTGGATTTCGATCTTTTCAGCGTTGCTGAAAAAATTTCCGGCCCTGCGCGTCTATCTGTAATTCTGGTGGTGCGGCTCGATCACGATTTTGGTGTCGGCCGGAACGGATTTTGTGATCCAGACGTTGCCGCCGATCACCGATCGCGCACCGATGACCGTGTCGCCTCCCAGGATAGTGGCACCGGAATAAATGATGACATCGTCTTCGATGGTGGGATGGCGCTTCTTGCCCCTGTATTTATCTCCGGCATTCCTTGGCAGGGAAAGCGCGCCCAATGTCACTCCCTGGTAAATGCGCACTCGCCGGCCAATGTGCGTTGTTTCCCCGATGACCACCCCGGTGCCGTGATCGATGCAAAAGCTTTCTCCAATATCGGCGCCGGGGTGGATGTCGATACCGCTGGTATTGTGGGCATATTCGGTCATGATCCGCGGCAGCAGCGGCACGCCCATTTCGTAGAGCCGGTGGGCGACCCGATAAACGGTGATGGCGAAAATGCCCGGATAGCTGAATATGATCTCATCGTAGCTTTTAGCCGCCGGGTCCCCTTCGTAAAATGCCTGTACGTCGGTTGCCAGTGTTCGCCGGATGGAGGGAATCGTTTCGAGCAGGTGCAGTGCGACCTCGTGTCCGCGTTCCCGGCATTCGCTGCAGGGTTGATCGTAACGGAAACAATCGTGACGAATGCTGCGGGATACCTGCTCGGAAATCATGTCGAACAGAACGGACACCGTCTGTCCCAGATAGTATTTGAGGTTGACCGGGTCGATCTTTTCCCGGGTGAAATAACCGGGGAACAGGATCTCCTTGAGCTTGTCGATGATCACGATCACCGATTCCTTGGAAGGAATCGGTTCGAAATCCACGTGGGTGTAGCACTGCTCGTCACCGGAGTTGGCAATGATCTTTTCGGCGATTTCAGGGAGCCGCTCCCGCAGGCGGGATCCCGACTCCACTTCGATTTTGCACGTCTCTTCGCGTTTTTCCCTGACTTTCATCGGCAGGGTCTCCATGGTTTCGCTTGGTGGCCGACAAATGCGTCGGCTTCAAGCAAGGTAAAACAGCGCGAAAGGCTTGTCAAAACCTGCCACTTCCCCGCGACACCGGTGACCGGGGACGGCAGTGCAGATTTATCGGCAGCCGCCGGTGCGCCGGGGACAAATAGGGTCTTTTTTCGAGCAAATTACAGTGTAGACCCCATTTACAGCTTCGGTGGTGCTTTGTACCTAATCGTAACGCAAACCATATGCAACGAATGGCCTATTGCCGGCGCGGTTCGGATTCAGCGCAACACCACTTTGCCTGAACCGTTTTCATTCACGTGAATTGAATACGGGATACTTCCGCATGAAAAAGAAAACCATCGTCGCCATCGTTCTCATCGGCATCGGCATGGTCCTGGCTTTTCCGATTTTCAGCATCTCCTATTACACCATGGTCCGAACCTCGACTCCCGAATTCTGCGCCTCCTGCCATGAGATCAAACCGGCCGTGCGGGCATGGCGGGCCTCCACCCATACCAACAACGCTGCCGGTATTGTGGTCGATTGCATGGATTGTCACCTTCCGGCCCCCCAGAACACCTTCGATTTTTTCTTTGCCAAGACCTACCACGGCATCAAGGACGTTGCCATCCACTTTTTTTCTGGTGAGTACGATCGGGAAAAGGCCCGCAACGCGGCCTACGCCTCCTTTGACAACGCTCAATGCCAGAAGTGCCACCGCAACCTGTTGCATATGCCCAACAACCGCGGCGGCATGCTGGCCCATCGCACGGTCCTGTACGCCCGGGCTGGTTACGAGAAAAAATGCGTCGACTGCCACTACGACCTGGTCCACAACGACAAGCTTGTCGTCATGTTTCGCCAGTACCGGGAGGTGCCCTATCAGGCGAAAGGTCTCAAACCGGAAACGCTCGGCTACTGATATCTGGATGATCCTTTTCTTCAAAAAGGAGGCAGTAAATGATGAAAAAACTTTTCTTTCCAGCCATCAGCATGCTGGTGGCGACTGTTTTTATGGTCTGCGCGCTGTCGCCGGCCGCAGCGCAACAGCCCAACTACCCGAAGGTAAAGGAGTTCCGCATCGAGCGCAGCGTCCCGCCGCAGGCGGTGGCTTGCATCGAATGCCACCGGGCCACCACCCCGGGCATTTTCGCTGATTGGGCCAAAAGCCGTCACGCCAATGCCAACATCAGCTGCCTGGATTGCCACCTGATCCAGCCCGGCGACGAAGATATCGCCAAGGGGCATGAAAAGTATTACGGCCGTTCGGACATGCCCTATGGAGAGAGCAAATACAGAGTCCCCATCGCCTCGATCGTGACGCCCAAAGACTGCTCCCGCTGTCATCCCGACGAGGTGACCCAGTACAGCCGCTCCAAGCACGCCAACACCATCGAGATCATGTGGAAGCTCGATCCCTGGCTCAACAAAGGGATGAACTCGGACAACGAGCGCAAGACCGGCTGTTTCAACTGCCACGGCACGGTGATATCCATCGACAAAGACGGGAACATCGATCCGAACACCTGGCCCAATGCCGGTGTGGGCCGTCTGAACGCAGACGGCAGCCTGGGCGCCTGTACCTCCTGCCACACCCGCCACCGCTTTTCCGTGGCCGAAGCCCGCATGCCCGAGGCCTGCGACCAGTGCCACCTGGGCCCCGATCACCCGCAGATCGAGATCTACGAGGAGTCCAAGCACGGCACCCTGTATCACGCTTATAAAAGCGAGTACAATTTTACCGCCGCTGCCGGCACCTGGACGGCCGGGGTGGACTACCGTGCGCCCACCTGTGCGGCATGCCACATGTCCGGTTCGGGCAAGGTGCTCGGCACCCACGATGTGACCGAACGAATTTCTTGGGAAACCCAGGCGCCGCTGACCGTTCGACCTCAGGATTTCAAGCCCTTCCCCGCCAAGAACGACTGGAAGACGGAACGGGAAAAAATGAAAAACATCTGCCGCCAGTGCCACTCCAATGCCTGGACGGACGACTTTTACAGCGGTTTTGACAAGGCGGTGGAGGAATACAACGAGGTTTACTTCAAACCGGCCAAGGCCAAGCTGGATGAATTATATGCGAAAGGTGTCCTGAGCAAAGAGAAGTTTTTTGACGAGCACCTGGAGCTGCAGTTTTACGAGCTGTGGCACCACGAGGGACGCCGGGCGCGGATGGGTGTTTCCATGATGGCCCCCGACTATGCCTGGTGGCACGGTTTCTACGAATGCAAAAACAAGTTCAACCAGTACATGGAAGAGGCCAACCATCTGTTGAAGACTGGTGAAAAGGCATTTGCCTATCCCACCTTTCCCAACGCCACCGGTTCGACGCAACGACCCGTGAAGATCTTCGGCAAGTAAGCTTTTGGACGCGACCTGAGTTCGCCCCGACCGAAGGCACCCACCCCGCTTCGCAAAGCCGAAGCGGGGTTGTTTATTTGCGGAAAGCAACCATCCCTTTTACCCTTGGGCTCGGTCGATCAAATTCCCTGGGTGCCGAGCCACACCGGGTGGATTTCTTCGACCGACGCTTTTACGTTGCGCATGGCATTCAGCAGGCGCGTGTAGGTCATTGCCAGCCCGACGATCTCGGCCAGCAGCATCAACGAGTCGATATCCGGCTGGGACATCTGCAGCACATCCCGGTGGTAGAGCCGCAGTGCCCCGATCACTCTTCCGTACAGATGAATGGGAAGGGAGACAATTGCGCGAATGCCTTCCTCTTTGGCCTCCTTTGGGTACTGCAGCAAGTCGGTGTCGGTTGTGTCGGCTATGACGATCGGCTCACCTTTTACTGTTCGCGAAATGCTTTTTTCAGACAGGACCGGCCCTTTGTTTACATACTGCATGCTCAAACCGAAAGTGGCCAGGGGCTCCAGTTCGTCGGTTTCGACGTTCCGAACAAAAACGCTGCAGCCTTTGATATTGAGCATGCCGACGAGCAGTTGGGCCAGGTGGCCGGCCATGATCTCCAGATTGTCGGATTGGGCAACTGCGTGGGTGACCACCTTAAAGGTATCGATATCGATTTTGATCTCCGTGCTCATGGGTTCCTCCTTTGGGTCTTCAAGGCCCTTTGCCTGACAGGCCGCCATTTTCGAATCCAATTACGTAACTACGCAGATAGTGGTATCCTTTAGAGCGGCCAATACCTTGTGGGAAACGCTTCCGGTGAAAAATCGGCTGACCTTGCCGGGTCGGCGGTTCAGCACAATGGTTTCGAATTGCTTTTCACCGTATAAATCGATAACCTCACCGGCAATGTCCTTTTTCCGCGGCCTGAAAACCTGGTGGATGTTGGTCTCCGCACATCCCTTTTCAACGAGCTCCGCCTTGATCGCCTTCATCCCGGCTTCCTTATCGTTGATCTGTTGCTGCAGGTAGCTCATGTTGCTGCGCAGTTTATCGGTCACGGTGCTGTGGCTGACCTCCACCTGCGGCAGTGGCGTATAGGCGTGGAAAAGCGTCACTTCGACATCTTTTAATTGCCCGAAAGTGTTGACGACAAAATCGAGTGCCTTGCGATCATTGGGAGTAAAATTCTGTGGAAGCAGTACTCTATTACCGGCCATCGCCTCCTCCTTTCTATGCTAAAAATACCAAAGGGTTGCGCTGTCAGCTCGGGTCATGCAGCCCAGGGTCCACACTACATAAAGAAGGGTCGAGACTGTAACGGCTACCGGTGACAAGGACATCTAAGGACTGTTGGAGACGGCAGCAGGAGCTGGTGAGGGAAACGGCAGCAGCAGGCAAGTTCTTCATCCCTGGAAGGCTGACAGATCCAAAGTGACACACCGTGGCAAACAAAGTCAAGAAAAATAACCCGCTCGGAGACCACCGGATGGTTACCGATTCAGGGGTTTCCATTGGTGCGGTCCTAGCCTTTTATGGCGAAGTATTTTGGAATGTTGGGTATGGACATTTACCGTTACGGTACAGAGTTTTCGGTTACATTGTCTGCGCGGAGATAATCGCTCCAAAATGGCCCGGGCCTTCATAGTTCAGCGGTTAGCCGTATCCCGTATTTTTTTATCCGTTTCCACACGGTGACCCGACTGACCCCCAGGATGCGGGCCGCCTCGGACTGGTTGCCGCCCGCCTGCCGCAGCGCCTCCAGCAACGCTTGCCGCTGTCCATCGCTGCCCGGTTCCGGTCGGGTCGGCTCCACGCATTCGACGCTGGTGTCGGCGATTTTGGGCGGCAGGTGATGAACGCCGATCCCACCGCTGGGGCAGAGCACAAAGGCGTATTCGACGGCATTTCTGAGTTCCCGAACGTTGCCGGGCCAGGAATATGCCGACAATTTCTCCAGCGCCTCGGGAGCCAATCCGAGGATCTTCTTGCCGGTTTTGGCGTTGTTATTGCGAATGAAGCTCTGGACGATGATGGGTATGTCTGCTCTTCGATCTCTCAACGGTGGACAGGTTAGCGGGAAGACATTGATTCGGAAGTAGAGATCTTCCCGGAACAAATCACGGGCAATTAGATTTTCGAGGGTTTTGTTGGTGGCGGAGATCACCCTCACATCCACCTTGATGGGGGTGTGATCGCCGACCCGCTCAATTTCCTTCTCTTCGAGCACCCGGAGCAGTTTGACCTGGGTGGCCAGCGGAATGTCACCGATTTCGTCCAGGAATATCGTTCCATCGTGGGCCGCCTCGAATCGGCCGATGCGGGTGCGTTCCGCACCGGTGTAAGCCCCTCGGGTGTGACCAAACAGCTCGCTCTCCAGAAGATTTTCGTTCAGGGAAGCACAGTTGACCTTGATAAACGGCCCGTCTTTTCTCGGGCTGGCTTCATGCACCGCCCGGGCGACCAGCTCCTTACCCGTTCCGCTCTCTCCGTAAATCATCACCGGTGATTCGGTCAGGGAGACGCTTTCGATCAGCTCGTACAGGCGCTGCATGCCCGAAGATTTGCCCAGGATGCCGTGGTAGCCCTGGTCCATGTGAAGCGTTTTTCGCAAAGTGGTGATCTCCTGCTGCTGGCGCACAATCTCGGACATGTCCGTAAGTGTTTCCACAGACCCGATGATCTGCCCGTCGCTGTCGCGCAGGATGGAGGCATTTTTGACGACGTTGATGGTGCGATGGTCCTTGTTGGTGATGAGGCATTTCTTGGCGCGCACGTCTCCCCGGGCAAATAGACCGCACCAGAGCTCTGCAGGCCCTTTGGCGATGATGTCACAGCCGGTGCAATCCAGGATACGGCACGATTTTCCCACCAACTCTTCCGCGCGGTAGCCCGTGAGGCGTTCCGCCGCCGGGTTCATTGCAACGATCTTGCCGTTGGGATCCACCACGAGCAGACCGTCCATCAGGGTTTCGAAAATAATTTTCCAGTGTCGGGACAAGTCCATCGATCCGCTCCCATGTGTTTACCGGTGTCGTTAACACTTGTTAGCATAATACGCTCCTTACGGATAGGCAAATGTGAGAGCGTAAAATATTTCAACGTAATGTCAGATAGTTATATTTTATGCCGGTTTGGCACATTCGTTGCTCTCTTCCCGTTCGGATTGTG
>JAHEIV010000101.1 GCA_024639205.1 Deltaproteobacteria bacterium
TGTTCGGGTGTTTCTCGATCCTTTTCACCAGAATTGTGTCCTCCACGCCGACGGCGAATATTGCCCCTGCGATGATGTCCTTCTGAGACTCGTCGATAAGAACCGCATCACCGTCCTTCAACTCCGGCTCCATGCTGTTGCCGAAAATATCCATCAGGACCATCCTTTCCGGATTTCCCTTGGTCCGCAACCATTGGTTTCGAAACGCGTAATATCCCTCTATTTCGGAGCCGATTTCAAAAGAACCCCCGCCGGCGCTGAGCCGGGCCTTGACTTTGGGAATGTGCTTGAACTCCGCCTCCTCTGCCGGGGAAGGCTTCAGGTAGGGTTCGCCCGTACCGCTTTCCAGCCATCCGGGATTCAAACCGAACGCGCGAAACAGCCGCAATATCCACCTGGCCGGTATCGTGTCCTTTTTGCGGGCTTGCGTGATGGCCGAGCGATTGATCTGCAGCACATCTGCCAGTTCGGTCTGGGTGGTGATATCCGTTGTGCGAAAAACCCGCTGCAAAAAAGCGTCGAATTGAGGCGATTTCATATGGGCGACAACCTTTCAACCGGCGGTCGGCCGGTCTCAACATCGAATTTTCATTGGTTGCGTTACCTTAACATAAGAATTTATATAGTGCAACAGTTTTTTATAAATTGATTTTTTCGGCTGATCGGCATATGAATGGCTGGTCCGGTCGGAAGGATCAGCGCAGCACCCGGCGGCGGCCGTAATCGTTAATTCCCCAGGCAGATCGCATCCCGGTGTCCGGGTCCCTCTGAAAATTCCGGGCAGAAAAGTTACCGGACAAGACGTTCGGTTCGCCTGTCTGTGCGTGTCGTACGAATCACATGCGGAGACATTATGTCGATTCGATTGATTGCGAGAGAACTCTATCACCTTCAACAAGCGGTGGAGAAACTTGAAAAAGAACTGGCTCGCGCCCCGACCGGGCGAATCGATGAGCTACAAGATCAGCTTCGCAAAATCCGGGCTGAACGAAACCGGATGCGTCTCGTCCTCGATGGAAGCAAAGAGAATTAGGCGGCTGCCGGTTTTGAAACCGACCGACGATTGTGCTATAATTTTCGATCGATAACCGCCGGAACCGCAGAAACGGATCGTTCGGATAAAAAAAGATTTCACAACAAATTAACATCCGGAAAAGAGAGGAGGAACACCATGCAGCTGAAAAACTCGGCCGTGTTTCTACTGAGTATTCTGCTGATAATTTCGATGCTGGTGCCCACCGTCCATGCCGCCAGCAAAAAGAAGGATCAAAGCCAGTCCGCAGTCTACTTGAAAATCAACATCCACGGGACCGAGCGCTTCAGTGGCAGCAAACGGTCGCTCAGGGCCAGTTATGCCAACTATATCGGCGACTATAACAACCACGCCTTCATACCGGTCAACACCCCGGTGGTGATCACCAAGGTGAAAAAAAACGGTATCTATATGACTTCCACGGTCGACGGCGCGAAGATCACGTTCGAATTCAACGCGAAAAACATGGCTCCGGTGACTTCGGAAGAATATGTCGGTTATATTACCGCACCGCGTAAAACTTCCCTGAAATCCCTTTCACCGATCGATCAGAAGGGAATCAAAGATGGCAAGGCGTACGTGGGGATGTCGAAAAATGCCGTCCGTATCGCTCTGGGTCATCCGGCGCTTCACCGAACGCCGTCGCTGAAAGAAAACATCTGGACATACTGGAAGAACCGTTTTGCCACGGGTGCTGTTGAATTCGATGCCGGCGGAAGAGTGAAGTCGGTCCGGTAACCAAGAGTTTAGGAGTGGATCACACGATAGCCGTTGACTGGATTTTTTCGGCTGTCACCGGTTTCTCCTGTCAGGCTGCCTTTCGTCGCATCGCAGCAACGGCTTCCCAGCCCAAAATCGCTTTTTTACGTGCCGGCCCCTCGCCGTAGTAGCCGAATTCTCCCATTTTGCGGATCACCCGGTGGCAGGGTATCAGAAACGGGATCGGGTTGCGCCCCACGGCGTTGCCGACAGCACGCGCTGCCAGGGGCATGCCGATATGCCTGGCAATATCCTCGTAGGCCACCGCTTTTCCGAGGGGTATTTTGAGCAATGCCTCCCAGACCTTGATCTGGAAGTTGGTTCCGCGAACGTATAAATGAACCGGTGCCGGCTCCCGATCGGGCGCAAAGTCGAAAATCCGCCTGTGCAGCAACCCGGTTTCGTCCGGTCGGTGGTGCAGCACCGATTGGGGCCATTGAAGCTGAAGCCAGTTCACCATGCGGTCGGAATCACCGACCGGTACAAACCGCAGCGCACAAATTCCTCTTTCGGTTGCCGCCAGAAGGCATTCGCCAAACGGTGAGGGATGGAATCCATAGATCAGCCGGACACCGCTGCCTTTTGTTTTGTACTGCCCCGGTGTCACCGCTTCACAGGTGACGAACAGGTCATGCAGGCGACTGGGGCTCGACAGACCGGAATCGTATGTAACGTCCAGGATGTTTTCCGATTCTACAATCAGCTTCTTGGCATACTCCTTGGTCAAAAACTGTAAAAACCGCTTGGGGCTGATCCCGACCCAACGACTGAAGAGCCGCTGAAAGTGATACTCGCTCAAGTCGACGGCGGATGCGATCTCGCCCAGGGAAGGTTGCCGGTGGAAATGCTCTTCCAAAAACACAATCGCCTGCTCCACCCGCCGGTAGTCTTTGGAAAGCTGCGATAAGTCTTTCATGCTTTTCTCCTGGTAAGGGTTCCGATTCCCCACACCCTATGTCATGTGCTGCCGCCGGGCAACCCGATTCTTGCTACGTGGAAATTGATTGATTTGCCGGCTCACATTCGCTATCAATAAATCGATACTCGAGAATCCGGGTCCGCTAAAAACGCGGCATTACCCATGCGGGAGGTGATGACATTGACTCAACCCCTCAACAAGGTCAGCCTTGTGTTTGCTGCCGGATGTTTTGGTGGGCTGTTAAACAGCCTGGCAGTCTGGATATTCGGGGAGGCGGGAATCACCGCCTCTTTGGGGGTATCTATCGCCCCCCGACTTTCTGCCGCATGGCTCTATCCCCGCCTGGTCTGGGGTGGGATCTGGGGAATCCTGTTTCTTCTTCCGTTTATGAAACGCCGCCTGTTTTCCAAGGGACTGGTGTTGAGTCTGGGCCCCTCCCTTGTGCAGTTGTTCTTGGTGTTTCCCATCAAAGCCAACAAGGGTGTCATGGGCCTCGACCTGGGAACACTTACCCCGTTGCTGGTTCTGATTTTTAACGCCGTCTGGGGGTTGGCGGCAGCTATCTGGCTGCGCTGGTCCAGCAGGTGACACAACAGGTCCGAGGCGATGGAGACCAAAATCACGGGACAACATTTCTTCGATGCGCTGAACGGCCGCGACTTTGGCATAATCGAAGACCTGCTGGATCCGAATGCGCAGCTGTTGTTCCCCAAATCGCAGCCGATGCTGGGCAAAAAGCGCATTCTCAAGTTCCTCCGCCTATTATTTCGAGCATACCCGCAACTGGTATTTTCCGTCCAACGCATCATCCGGCAGGAAAACCTGGCCGCCATCCATTGGACAAACCGCGGAAAAAACCGTCACGGTGAACCTTATGAAAACGAGGGTGTCACTTTGATCGAAACCGCCGACAATCGAATCTGTTTCATCAGCGACTTTTTTAAGGATACCGAAAAATTTTAGTCCGCACAGAGACGGGTAGACCGGCATGATCCGAAAGTGCACTGATCAGGATTTTGAGATGATGTTCGCCGTTATAAACGATGCCGCCGATGCCTACCGGGGCATTATTCCCGAAGACCGCTGGAAAGAACCGTATATGCCCCGAAAAGAACTGCGTGAAGAAATCGACGATGGCGTTGTTTTCTATGGCTACACAACCGGCGGCGAGCTGATCGGGGTGATGGGAATCCAGGACAAGGGGGACGTGACCCTGATGCGGCACGCTTATGTCCGAACCGGCCGTCGTCGTTGTGGCATCGGCAGCCAACTCCTTGCTTACCTGCAGCAACGAACTTACAAGCCGATCCTGATCGGCACCTGGGCAGATGCTGTATGGGCCGTCCATTTCTATGAAAAACACGGGTATCACCGAGTAACGCCGGCTGAAAAAGATCGGCTGTTGAAAAGATACTGGTCCATTCCCGAGCGTCAGGTGGAGACATCGGTGGTTCTGGCCAGCCCGAAGTGGTCCGAGGGCCGGGACATTTAAAACAAACGTCCCTGAAATTCAGGCTGCCGGCCCGGCACCAGGCAATGTCAGGGGCGTTTTGCCGCATTGTATCGGGAAGCCGACACCTTTTTCAACGGCAGCTTAACGAGCCTTTCGTCACGTTCCAACCGCAAGACATCCTCCGGGCAACGGTAGCTGCATTGTCCGCAGCCGATGCAGTGTTGCCCGTCCACAACCGCTCGGCCGGCCGGGAGCTCAATGGCTTGCACCGGGCAGTACGACTCGCACTCGCCGCAACCGGTGCAACTGTCGCTGTCGGCCACCACTGCCCGGAAGGTGCTTTTGAACATCAGCGGGAAAACCCCCCTGTTGTGAGATCCCAACAAACCGCAGCAATCCGGACAACAGTTGCAAATGCCGATTTCTGGCCTGCGCGGGTCATCCTTTTCGTAAAACAAGGTATGAACGGCTCCCGCTCTGCGGGTTTGCTCGATCACCGCCAGCGCCTCTTCCTTGCGGACAAAGCGACCGAATCCGTAGCGTACGATGTGGGCAGTGGCGGAGCCGATGGCAATGCACGATTCCGGTGGGTAATCGAACCGGCAGGGATCGTCGACCATCTTGCGCCACTGCCGGCAGAAACAGTGCATCAGGGCGATATCGTTCTCTCCGCTGTAGCGCTCGATGAGCTCCCGCACATCTCCGGCCGGATAGATGCTGTCGACAGGCGGCTTCAGCGTGCGATGCACTGCAATGGTCCGGGTTTTTTCCGAAGGAGCCGAAGGAGTGAAAGCTGCAATCCGCTGGCTGGCGGTATCTCTTCTCAGGAAAAACCGGTTCTGCAAAAGCCGCAGGGGAAACACATTGAATTTCTTCCAGGATTGGAAGCCATGCTCCAGCCGACGCGCAAATTCCCGCTTCTCCGCCGTCTCCTCGCCACCGCAGAGCTGCAGCTCGAACCACCCAACCAGCATGGGAGCCAGCTCATAGCCGTTTGCCTCGCTGTCGAAATCTACCGGCCATACCATTCCTTTCCGCAGGAGCGTGTCGAAAAAAGTGTCGAATTTCTCAACTGCGGCCGGAGCAGACCGCAACGCCTGTTCGTACGTCATCGGTGCCGTTCCCATTGTAAGCAAAAAGTCGGTTTCCTGCGGTGTGATCGCCCAATCCAGCAGGGCCAGCAAGGGCTCTGTCACCGGCAGGGACGACTGGTTCTGCTGTTTCATCAGTCCGGCCAGTTTTTTCAGCTTCCGTTTTCGCTGGGGTGTCATCGGTTTGCACTGCTCCTGATATGGATCTGAATGATTCCCGGATTTTTGTTATGTCCCTCAAACCCGACGCTTCATTTGGAGGAAAGCGCCTCCGTGATGCGGTTCATGGCCTGCTGGACATTCTCGTGACTGTTGAAGGCGCTGATGCGAATGTAGCCCTCACCGCACCGGCCGAAACCGGCCCCCGGTGTGCACACCACACCGGCTTTTTCCAACAGGAGATCGAAAAACTTCCAGGAATCGATATGTCCCTGCACCCAGATGTAGGGCGAGTTTTCGCCGCCGATGCAATCATATCCCATCGCGGTCATCTTCTCCCGGATCAAAGCGGCGTTTTCCAAATAGTAGTCGGTTAATTCCCGACACTGACGACGACCCTCTTCGTCGTAAGCGGCTTCCACAGCCCGCTGCACCGGATAGGACACCCCGTTGAACTTGGTGGTGTGCCGCCGGAGCCAAAGGGAATGAACAAGAACCGATTGCCCGTCTGCCATGTAAGCCTGACAGGATTTTGGCACCACCGTAAAGGCGCAGCGGGTTCCGGTAAAACCGGCTGTTTTTGAAAAGCTCCTGAACTCGATAGCCACCTCCCGGGCACCGTCGATTTCATAAATGGTTTTTGGCAGGCTTTCATCGCGGACAAAAGCCTCATAGGCCGCATCATACAAAAGCAGTGCCCGGTGTTTCCTCGCATAATCCACCCAGGCCTTCAACTGCGGTTTTGTAATGGCAGCGCCGGTGGGGTTGTTGGGATAGCATAGATAGATCAGATCGACCGGTCGGTCCGGCAGATCGGGGATAAAACCGTTTTGACGGGTGCCTTCCAGGTAGACAATCCCTTCGTATCGCCCGTCTTTGTATGGTCCCGTTCGGCCGGCCATGACGTTGGTATCGAGATAGACCGGATAAACCGGATCCGGAATGGCAACAACGACACTGTCGGCGAAGATCTCCTGAATATTGCCGCTGTCACATTTGGCGCCATCGCTGATGAAAACCTCTTCCGCCGAAATATCAGCCCCGCGTTCCTGATAATCGTACCGGGCGATTTTTTCACGTAAAAAAGGGTACCCCTGCTCCGGACCATAGCCGCGAAAGGTGGCGTCATCGGCCATCTCGTCCACTGCCCGGTGAAAAGCGGATATGCAGGCCGATGGCAAAGCCCGGGTTACATCGCCGATACCGAGCTTGATGATCCGGCGGTCGGGATGGGCCTGCTGAAAGCTGTTCACCCGTTTGGCAATATCGGAAAACAGGTAGGAAGCTTGCAGCTTGCGGTAGTTTTCATTGATTCTGATCATGGTTCCGTCCTTTTTGATTTTTACATTATTGCATCGTGCGCCATCGCCCGAACCACCCGTGTCTTGAAGACTGTACCGTTAAACACCATTTTGGATCGAATCGTCAATCCGAATTCGAATGATTTTTCGACTCCGCTATACGCCCCATCGCCAAAAGTTGCGCCCGGGGGGCCGATCCATTCCGGCAATCTCGCATGTCGAATCGTAATTATCGCATCCGGTTGGCATGCAACAGGACCCGCCAGGGGGCTTGATCGATTCGATCCGCCTTCGACAGCGGTGGTTTGCTAAAATGCCTTCGTTCCAAGCCCAAGATCGAAGACACACCGATGCCTCCCGTCGAATGCAAGCAATTAATTCGTCCCCGAAAAGATGAGTCGAAAAATCGTGTGGTTCACTGTTGAGTTTCTGCCAAGGATTTCATAACATGTTTTCTTGCCCAAAGGAAAAGCAGGAACAGACCGAGGGTTCAATGGAAAACACACAACGACCCGTCCCTGAAAAACCGGCCCCGAAACCCACCGCTTCCGACCGGAACCTGCGAATATTTACACTTTTTGTCATCGCACTGGCAACCGGACTGATAGTGGCTGCAGCACGCGGCGATTTGTGGCTGGACGAAGTTTTCTCCCTGTCGTTTGCTGAATCGGCTACCAGGGCCTGGGAGATTATCTCTGGCTATCAGTACGACAACAACCATGTACTGAACACGCTCTTTCTATACTGGATCGGAAGGCAGGAAGTGCTGGTGATCTATCGGCTGCTGGCGATCGCTGCTGGGATCGGATCGATCCTGCTGGTGGGGGTCATCGCACGAAAATGGGGCAAAACCGAACGTTTATTTTCGCTGCTGCTGACCGGAACATCCTATCCGCTCATCCTCTATTTTTCAGAAGCAAGAGGTTATGCACCGGCCATTTTCTTTTCTCTGCTCTCCCTGGCGGTCCTGATAAAAAATCGTCATCATTTGAACCTGTTTTGGTTGACGGTATTCTGGCTGTCACTGTGTCTCGGCCTCCTCTCGCATTTCACTTTTGTGGTTATGCTGATCGCCCTTGCATGCTTTGCACTGGTTGAAGCACTTCAGCATACTTCAAACCTGAAAGCCTGCAGCTTGCGGATGGGGACGCTGTTCCTGGTACCGCTGGCATTTTCGACAAGTTTCTATCTTTTTTTCATTCGAAACATGCACATCGACGGTGGTCCGATATACGACAAATGGGATGTCATCTGCAGGGCTGCAACCCTGGCTGTCGGTTTTTCCGAAAGGGGATGGTTTCCACCGATTGCGCTGTTGACCTTCATCGCTGTTACGGTTACCGGAACGATCCTGCTGTATCGCGACAGATCTGCCCTGTGGGCATTTTTTCCGGTTGTGTTGCTTGTTGCTCCGTCGCTGGTGGTGGCAGCAGCCCGTCCCACGTTTCTCTATTTTCGATATTTTCTGATCTGCATACCGTTTTTCTACCTACTGCTGGCTTACCTGCTCGGCCGGTGGTACCGTTCCTCAGTTTCGTTTTCACGTCTTCTAGTGATTGCCTTGGTCATGATTTTTGTGTTCTCGCAGGCATTGCGACTAATCCCGCTGTTGCAACTGGGGCGGGGAAATTATCGAGCCGCCGTTCAACACATGTCGGCGAATACCGACAGTGAGATATTGCGCGTGGGAAGCGATCACGACTTTCGCAATCAAGTCCTGCTCTCTTTTTACGCGCGATTTCTGCCGCCTCGAGTTAGACTTGTATATATCGAACAACCCGACTGGAAAACAGATCGACCCGAATGGATTATCACCCACAGCCAGATTCCAGTGTTTAACCCACCCGACAAACTGGTGGTTCGAGGCGTCGGTACTTACCGTTTAACGGAAGAATTTAGATTTGCTGCTATATCAGGTTGGAACTGGTTTTTGTTTCGTAAGGAAGCCGACCGATGATGGCGTTCGGCAAACAGCTTTTCGGCTCGAACATTTGAAATGAAAGGGGCAAGAAAACCATGCGCAGTGCTGTCTGGATCCTTCGGGGTATCCATGCCCT
>JAHEIV010000102.1 GCA_024639205.1 Deltaproteobacteria bacterium
GCAGCGCTGGTTCCGGCAGTTTCACTCGCTGTTCTGGTTTTGATGCTGGGCGGGATATCGTTGGATATCCTCTATTTCCTGGAACTGCTGCTGATCGGATATGTCCTCTACGAAGCATACGAGCAGCGGATTTCGGTCGAAAAGACGATCGGTATCACCTGTATCGCGGCCCTGTCGGCCGGATTCATGGTTGTTTTGGTTTTCAGTGTCACTTCCGAGACCGGTATTGTTTCTCTTTTAACTGGATATGTCGAAAAGAATCTCGAAGCCACGTTGTCCCTTTACCAGGAAATGGGGATGCCGGCGGATAGTCTTCACCTGGTAAGGGAGTCTCTCGAGCAAATTCAGTATATGTTCGTACGGATTCTACCGGCGCTGGCAGTGATCTCGACGCTGATGGTGACCTGGACAAGCCTGCTGCTTTCCCGGCTGCTGCTGAAGCGCCTGAATCTGTTTTTTCCGGATTTCGGCAGTCTGAATCACTGGAAAACGCCGGATCAATTGGTGTGGGGGGCGATCGGATGCGGCCTGATGCTGCTGTTTCCCTCCAATTGGATCAAACTTCCAGGGATCAACGGCCTGCTGGTCTTGATGACGATTTACTTTTTTCAGGGAATCGCCATCATATCGTACTACTTTGAGAAAAAACGATTCCCCCGGATCCTGCGTGTTTTTCTGTATGCGCTTATCGTGCTGCAGCAGTTTCTGCTGTTGCTCATCATCGGTCTCGGGTTTTTCGATATCTGGCTAAACTTCAGAAGACTGCCAGTGGACAATTCAACTGGATGAATGTATACCTGAACGGTAGCGATACACTACTGCGTTCATTATGGCTCAAGGGGAATGAAAGCCTCGCACGCTCTTTGCAGCGTTGTGAATCCACAATTGGGAGGTTGATATGAAAGTGATCCTTACGCAAACCATTAATTCGCTTGGCATTATCGGCAGCGAAGTGGAAGTTGCCAATGGTTATGCCCGCAATTACCTGCTGCCGCAGAAAAAGGCGGTGTTAGCCACCGACCAGAATCGAAAGATCTTGGAGCAGGAAAAGTCCAAATTTGACCTGCAAATCGCTAAAGAGAAGAAGATTGCTGAGGAGATGGCCGAAAGACTGCAGGGTGTCGTATGTCAGATCTCCGCCAAAGTGAGCGAAGAAGACCGCCTGTATGGATCCATCACCGTCCGCGACATCGTCAGGGCCTTGGAAAAGCAGGACATCCAAGTCGAAAAACGGATGGTTTTGCTCAACGAGGCGCTGAAAACGATCGGCACTTTCCAGATACCCATCCGCGTTTACAAGGGTGTCGAACCGGAAATAACGGTGGAAATCGCACCGGAGGCATAGGTCAACATGCGCAAGCGTGCTCACCAGATAAGCGGCGATGTTGTCGCGCACATCCCCCCGCAGAACATAGAAGCGGAAGAGTCGATCTTGAGCGCCATTCTGATCGACAACCACACTTTGCTGGATGTGCTTGAAATCCTTGCCGCCGAAGACTTTTATAAATCCGCCCACCAGCTGATTTACGCAGCCATTACGGAACTTTTCGACCGCAACGAACCGGTGGACCTTATCACCCTCTCCAATCACCTCAAAGAGAAGAATCAAATCGACAAAATCGGCGGCGCTTCCTACCTGGCCGAACTGGTTGACTCGGTTCCGATGGCGGTCAACGCCCGACACTATGCAGACATCGTGCACGGCAAAGCCTGCTTGCGTCGTCTGATTGAAAAATCCAACATCATTACCAAACGCTGTTTCGAAGACCAGGGCAACGTCGACGAAGTCGTTGATTTCGCCGAAGCGGCTATTTTTGAAGTTTCAGAAAACAGGTCTCACCAGTCTTATTACCCGTTGAGTAAAATGATCGAAGACAACATCGATGCCCTGGAGGAACGGCAAGGAAACCGCTCCCTGATTACGGGCGTGCCGACCGGTTTTACGCTCTTTGATCACAAGACTTCCGGGTTGCAGAAATCCGACCTGATTATCGTGGCCGCCCGTCCGGGCATGGGGAAAACCGCCCTGGCTCTTAATATTGCCCGGAATGCTGCGCTGGGGCAGGGAATTCCGGTGGCTGTTTTTTCATTGGAAATGTCCAGAGAGCAACTTTCAATGCGCATGCTCAGCAGCGAGGCCCGCTTGGATTCCACCCGATTGCGCAGCGGCTTCATCAGCCAGGAGCACTGGCTACAAATCACCGAGGCGGCCGGGACCCTCTCCGATGCGCCTGTTTTTATCGATGACACACCGACCCTCACGGCCATGGAAGTCCGGGCCAAGGCCCGCCGCCTCAAACTGGATAAAAATATCGGACTGGTCATTATCGACTACTTGCAGCTTATGCAGGGTCGCCGGTCGGCAGAGCGGCGTGACCTGGAAATTTCGGAAATTTCGCGTTCACTCAAAGCCCTGGCCAAGGAGCTCAGAATCCCTGTCTTGGCCCTGTCGCAGTTAAACCGCATGCTCGAGCAACGCAGCGACAAGCGCCCGCAATTATCCGACTTGCGAGAGTCCGGTGCACTGGAGCAGGATGCCGATGTAGTGGCGTTCATCTACCGGGATGAAGTTTACAACAAGGACGAAAACAATCCCAACCGCGGCAAAGCCGAAATCATCATTGCCAAACAGAGAAACGGGCCGATCGGAACCGTACCGCTGGTATACCTGGCGTCTTATACCCGTTTTGAAAACGCAGCCGGGGAAGGTGTGATCGATTCGTAAACCGCATCCTGCTTCTTGATTGCCGAAACAAAGAGATTCAGGATATGGCGAGATAGAATGAAAAGGCTGTTCGGTAACACCGGTGGGCTGAAAGCCAACCAGCTGCGCCGGCTTGAAAAACTCTATCGGCGACGGATGCCCCCGGAAAACGCTATCTCTTTTGATCTCGCCAAGGAAATTAGTCGTGTTTCAGGGGAAATTCGACGGCAGGTCGGCCTGCTCATCGACCGAAGCGGTAGGGTCATCTGGGTGATTGTCGGGGACCACCGACAAATCGTTATTCCGGATGTCAGTGAATACCGGCTGGCAGCGGGGCGGTTGCGTGGCCTGCGATGTATCCACACCCACCTTAATGGGGAATCACTCACAAGGGATGACCTGACTGATCTGGCCCTGCTGCGGTTGGACATGATCGGCGTCGTTTCGGTTGAAAACGACGCTCAGCCGCCCCGAGTCTTTCTGGCCCATATCCTCCCCTTTCCCACAAGCGATCGACCCTATCAACTGCTTCCGCCGTTTCGGGCCCACGAAACCCATGTGCGGTGCCTGCAGACCATCAAAGCCCTGGAAGACGAACTCGCCAACGTCCGAGCCCTGCATCGCAGTGACGGGGGCAAAGAGAGGGCGCTGCTTGTCAGCGTCACTGCCGAATCCACGCGCAGTAACGACCTGGCTGAGCTGCGGGAGCTGGCGACTTCCAGCGGCATCACTGTGGTGGGTGATGTCGTTCAGCACCGCAAAGAAGCCGATTCCCGTTTTCTGCTCGGCCGCGGCAAGCTGGAAGAGCTCACGGTTGCCTTGCTGGCCAAGGGGGCGACATTGATCGTCTTTGACCAGGAACTCAATCCATCCCAGATTCGATCGATCACCAATCAGATTGATATAAAAGTGATCGATCGAACCATGCTGATTCTCGATATTTTTGCCCAGCGGGCCCAATCCCGGGAGGGAAAGCTCCAGGTGGAACTGGCGCAGCTCAAATATCTGCTCCCGCGCCTGACCACCAAAAACACGGCTATGTCGCGCCTTACAGGGGGGATCGGCGGGCGAGGGCCCGGTGAAACCAAACTGGAAATCAACCGCAGACGCAGCCGTGATCGAATTGCACATCTGGAAAAGTCTCTGAGCCTGGTCCGCCGACAGCGCAAACAGCGCCGAGCCCGGCGTGATAAAAAACAACTGCCGATCATATCCATTGTCGGATACACCAATGCGGGAAAATCAACGCTTCTAAACACCCTGACAAAAAGCCGCGCGCTTGTTGAAAATCGATTGTTCGCTACCTTGGACCCATCGAGCAGGCGCCTTCGCTTTCCAAAAGACATCGAGGTGATTGTCACCGACACGGTCGGATTTATCAAAGATCTTCCCCGGGATCTGGTGGTTGCCTTTCGCGCAACATTAGAAGAATTGGAAAGTGCGGACCTGCTGCTGCACGTGGTCGATATCAGCAACCCCCGGTTCATGGATCAGATCAGATCCGTGGAAACCATTCTGACCGATCTGCAGTTGCAGGACATCGCCATAATCCGGGTTCTCAACAAGCAGGATCTGGTCGATCCTGAAAGCGTTTTGCGAGTAACCCGCAGAGTCAACGGCGTCCCTGTTTCGGCTACTCGCTCCACTACCTTGATGCCTCTTATAGAAGAGATGCAGCATCGTATTCTTCAAATCAATCGCCCCTGATTCCGGCATGAAAATGGATGAGAAATTTGGAATGTGTGTTACCGATGGGCAGACTCACCTTTCTCACGCCCGATGGGAACAACCCCACATTCCAATCGGATGAAATTCGCTTTTATCTCATCCATTTTCACCCTTCGGGCGAATCGGAGGCGCTCATACACTGCGTTATGAGGGGCTTGCAATAAATACGACTATGGCTGCGCCCCTCAATGCCTTGTCCATGAGCGTCTCCGTCTCGTGCGAAATTCAGGGAACCCTGATTCCGGCATGAAAATGGATATACTGCCTGAAAATAGTTGGCCGGGTGGATTCGTCCGCCGAAACATTTCCGTTGACACGAAAGCCCAATGCCATATAAGGGTTGTCCCCTATGGATCTGGATCTGATTAAACGGACCGCGGTTGCAGCTGCTTACCAAGGCGCGGATGTTCTCCGATCCTATTTCGGGAAAAACCCGTCGGTGCGGAAAAAAGGTGCAATCGATCTAGTCACCGAGGCGGACACCGCTTCGGAAGACGCTATACTAAAAGTGATCCGATCCAAATTTCCGGATCATGCCGTGCTGGCTGAGGAAAGCGGATCGAGCGGCGAAGCGGGGGATAAACAATGGATTATCGACCCGCTGGACGGGACAACGAACTTTGCCCACCAGATACCCATCTACGCCGTTTCAATTGGCTTTGCCTTACGCGGCCAGATCGTCGCCGGCGTTGTGTTGAACCCGTCCAGCGGAGAACTGTTTACCGCCACGGCGGAAGAAAGCGCCCAGTTGAACGGAAAGACGATCCGGGTCTCTACAGTAGCGGCGCTCGAAGACAGCCTGCTGGTAACCGGCTTTCCATACAATGTACGGGACCTGCTACCGGAGATCACCCGGCACATGCAAAACTGCTTGCGCGTGGCCCAAGGCGTTAGCCGTCTCGGTTCGGCTGCACTGGATCTTTGCTATGTTGCCTGCGGTCGGTTTGAAGGATTCTGGGAACAACACCTGCATCCATGGGATACGGCAGCCGGAACGTGCATTGCCGGAGCAGCCGGTGCCGTTATTACCGATTTTTCCAGTCAACCATATCCGATCGGTGGAAAAGAAATCCTGGTAACCAACGGTCTTATCCATAAGAAGATGATTGAAGTGCTAGAATCAAAGGATACCGAATGAAGAAGGATGGGATTGCTGATGATCGCCTGAGTCGCCGCCTGCAGTGCTTTGGCGAGTTTAACGTTCAAGACCCTGTCTGTCGGTTGGTTTGCGCACTGCGGCTGCGATGCGCGGTTGAATACGGCCAGCAGGAACGGATGGAGCTGTTGGATGGGCTGTTCAGCGGTGACGAAGTCCGCGACAGGATCCACTGATCGTCAATACCCTACCTGGAAGCTGAACCCCCTGGCAAACATCCGTAGTACCGTGCCGTGCAGAAATTACCGGTTGCGTTTTGCGCGTACCGGGCCGCGCTGCTTTAAAAGTGGGCGACGTCTCTGAGGATCAGAGTCATCAGCAAGTTACCGGGAGACAGCTGCCGGACTTTGAGGCGGATCCTGCGGGCGGTTGACAGTAACATCTGGCGATACCCGCTGCGGATTGGCTCGGTCGGCTCAGGTTCTTCCCGAATCCAATTTCTGCCGAAAAAAATCCACCTGTTTTTGAATCGCTCCATTTTCCCTCACTCCTCGGTCGATGGCATTGATCGAATGCAGTGCAGTTGCGTGGTAGCGGTTAAAGCTTCTTCCGATGGCTTGCAGGGGAGAATCCGTATACATCCGCGCAAGATACATGGCAATTTGCCGTGGCCTCACCAGGCTCTGTTTGCGGGAACGGGATATGATCTCGTTGACGGATATACCGTAATATTTGCACACCAGCTTTTTGATGGCATCGATGGTAATGTTGTTGCGCTGGCGCACGATATTTTTGACGACACTTTCGGCCAATGCCAGGTCGACCGGGGCGCCCAGCAGCGACGCTTTGGCCGTCACCCCGATCAGGCCACTCTCGAGCTGGCGGACATCCTCGGTTAGCTCTGAGGCCAGATAGTGAACCACTTTCTCCGGGATTTTAAAGCCCCTGATCGCCGCCTTTTTCTTCAGAATCCGCACCCGGGTTCTGAAGTTCGGTGGATCGATGTTTGAAATGAGGCTTGCCGCCAGCCGGGACCGAAGCTTGTCATTTAACTTGGGAATTTCCGATGGTCGATAACAGCTGGAGAATATGATTTTCTTGTTCTCCTCGAACAGGGTGTCCAAGGTCATCGAGAGTTCAACTTGGGTGCGCTCTTTGCCGCTCAGGGAATGGAGGTCTTCCAGCAGCAATACGTCACACTCGTTGCGGTATTTGCCCTTGAATTTGTCTATAGTATCGTTGCGAAACGCCTGCACCATTTCACTGCTGAAATCCTCGGCGGTCATGTAAAAAATGCGTTCTTTGGGAGACTGTGTCAGGATGTGGTGTCCGATGGCCTGCGTAAGGTGGCTCTTTCCCATACCGGTTCCGGACAGCAGAAAAAGCGGGTTCGGCAGTGACTGGCGACGCGATGCCAATGACAGCGAAGCCGAGTAAGCGAAATCATTATTGCCGCCGACGACAAAGTGGTCGAATATAAAATCTCTGCGCAGCTGGCGGCCGCTGTAAGGACGGATGTTCACATCAGGCAGTGCGAGCTGGATGGTGCCGGATTCGGATGGTTTGCGCCCGTTTCCGTTTTCTACGATGATGCTGACCTCGCAAGCTCTTCCCAGGGTGTTTTCCAGTTCGGATTTGATAATGGAACCGTAATTATCCTGTACCCGCTTTTTGGAGAAAAAATTCGGACAGGCCAGCACCAGGCTTCCCGCTTCACCCTCGTGAGATTTTATCGGCTCGATCCACATCCGGTAACTGTGACCGGGAACTCGTTCTTTGATCGCAGCCTTGACCGCGTTCCAGACAGCTTCCATAAGGCCTGATACAACTGATTGTTAGATAGTTGTTAACGAAAACAGAAATAAGGTGCTGTAATACCAGAAATAATTAGACAAAATGAACGACATTTACCGGTTTGGTAGGTTTATTATAGATTTTCAATTGGTCTGGCAAGACAACACGGTCTCCTTATGGTATCACCCCAATAGTGTCAAACCGGATGGAACCTCATTAAAAAAATATTAGGAACAAGTTATCAACAATTTATATATAACCAAATTCATTGCGTTTTTTTCTAATACTTTCCACAACTATCTTTAAACACGAACATTTTTCAAGATCGGATTTCTCTAACTATAACAAGCAGATCGGAAGATATTCACAAAATCGAACCAAAAATACAATCGCCTGAAATCGTCCATTATCTCCTGATTCTTGCATTTTTTATAATTTTTGGCCCTTCCCCAACAGGGTCCAAACAATCCCAGGTACCAGAAGCCGAATGGTAGTAAAACCGAATGTAATTGAAAAAGGAACGTATAACCTGTAGTATACTGTACTTTTGGCGGGGACATCGCCGCCCTGCCGGTACATGATCACCACATTTTGGTTTTACTGATGAACAAAGAAAACATCGTCGTTCGCGGCGCCAGGGTGCACAACCTGAAAGACATCGATCTCGAGTTGCCTCGCAACCGGCTGATCGTTGTCACTGGCCTGTCCGGGTCCGGCAAATCATCTCTGGCATTCGACACCCTCTACGCCGAAGGTCAGCGCCGCTATGTAGAGTCGCTGTCGACCTATGCCCGCCAATTTTTGGAGCGGATGGAAAAGCCGGATGTCGATATGATCGAAGGGCTCTCTCCGGCGATTGCTATCGAGCAAAAAAGCGCCAGCCACAATCCGCGGTCCACCGTCGGCACGGTCACAGAAATATACGACTATCTGCGTCTGCTGTATGCCCGCGCTGGCTCGGCCCATTGCTACCAGTGCGGCGAGCCCATCGCCGCCCAAACAGTGGACCAGATCATTGACCGCGTGCTGTCGCTGCCCACAGAAAGTCGTATTCAGATTCTATCGCCGCTGGTGGTCGAACAGAAAGGAACGCACACCCATCTGCTGGAAAGGTTGCGCAAAGACGGCTTCGCTCGTGTGCGGGTGGACGGTAAGACTTACGCGATCGAGGATATCGATCAACTGAGCCGGCAAAAAAAACACACCATTGAAGTGGTGGTCGACCGGCTGATCGTGGCGAGCAGTATCCGTAACCGACTGGCGGATTCACTGGAGCTGGCCCTGTCTTTGTCCG
>JAHEIV010000103.1 GCA_024639205.1 Deltaproteobacteria bacterium
ACGAATATTTTCCCCGGGCTTTTAAACAGCGCGAACAGACGCCGAATTTTACCGGGTTTGCTTTCAGGCCCGAGAAAGATATCCTTCAGCGTCGGTTGGCTGCGGCTTGGATCCTTGCTGAAAAACATCAGCAGCGGTACCAGGTAAATCGTGCGCTCGATCGATTTTTGTATTTCGATCAGATGTTTGAGCGGATCGGTTTTCGATTTTACAAAACGTCGATGGAATCCTCCTTTTTCCACCAGCGACAGATACCCGGCCCGACCGTTTTGCAGCTCACGCTGGAAATATCCGCTGCGGAAAGGATTTTGCAGGGAAAGGTTTTGGAAAAAGTAGACCACATGGGCCAGAAAAATTTTCAGCAGACGTTTTACCGGTTGCCATAAAAGAATGTAATATTCGAATCCAATTTCCGGCGTCGGAAGACCGTTGCTGGAGTAATGAGTGTGGTAAAAAAGATACTCGAAATTGCTCTTGTGCTTGGTCACATAGATGATGGTTGCATCATTCGGAAGCTGCCCGATGATCTCCGCCTGATCTTTTCCAGTCGCGATGCCCGAATAAAAGGCCCGAAGCATGGCCGTGGACGGTTTGCCCAGCTTTTCGGGCAAAACGCAGCCGTAATGGTGGGGGGTACCGTCCAGAAATCGATTGACCGCGCCATTAAATTTGTCGAGAATGCTGAGACGCTGGGGCAGTTGCAAACTGATCGTCCTTTATTCTTTTCAAGTTGTGCGATCGGTCCGGAGTTCTTATGGTGTCATCCTCTGGTCCGTTTTCTTGCAAAATCGGATGGTGAACCACCGGCCGCAAAGGGCACTGGATGCCGGGGGGGTTCACCTTACGTTTTCCTGAAGATTTGGATCCTGCGGTTGCAGCCGCCGGCAACCGGACGGCTTTGGCGGATCCGAATCAGAGAAATGTGCAACTCGATCCGACATCAATTGCAAGTCATTGCAAACGGTTGGCATGGCGGTGCGTGGAATGGGTGCTGGATTCTCTGTTCGTCTGACCCGCTGGAAATCTCCGGGTGAACCTGAATTTGAGTTGCGCCCAGGTAAGTCATTACAATTTCAATGCATATGAAATAGCAGAACCGCGGCCGGTTTGCAATACTTTATATCACCGGACCACCGGCAGCACCCGTGCTGCCGGCAGCCGCTCCATGACAATATAAATCGTTTTGGCCGGGATATCAAATCTGCTTGTTTTCATCGGTTGGTTGTGTTATCTGTTTTCCATTCAATTGAGGTAGTGCGTTAACGCATTGAAATAATAATGTATATCACCTGATCGATTGGGTGCACGATTGCTCGTCGGAAATACCGTGCTTTGGCGTGCGGTGTTGCGGGTTTGCGATGGGCTAACGGTTTTGCAACCAATACAAGCGAAAGGTGTACCAAACGGAGGAGGATCGCATGAAGACGTTAGTTGGAGGTAGTGTAGCCGCGGCATTGGGACTGATCGGTTTGGGAATCTGGTGGGCGGAGTTCTTGATGGTTCTGGCCGGCATCGTTCCGGTCATGCTGTTGCTTGGCGGCGCGCTGGCCATCTATCTCGGCTTTGACGAACTGAAGGACTCATGGAAGAAGGAACCCGATGAGACTGTGGTGGAAAAAGACGAAGAGGTCGAGAAATACAGACAGGAGATCGACACTCTCAAAAAGGAAATCAAGGATCTGAAAACAGATTAAGTTTCCGGTGCAAAGATCAGCACAGATCTAAACGACGTCCTGCCGGTCCCTTCTTCTGTCTGTAATGGCCGATCTTGCTAGATTGTCGGCGCGTTCGTTTTGCCGGTGGCCGGCATGGCCGCGCACTTTGATCAGTTTCACTTCGCAAAACTCTTGCATTAATTGCCGGATGGCCGCTATTACATCCTGGTTTTTTCTCGGTTTCCAGCCAAGAGTCAGCACTCCGTGTGCGTAGCTGCTGTCGGTGTAGATTCGAACAGGAAGGTTTTTCACCTTCAATTCCAATAGCCCTGCGCGAATCGCTTCCAGTTCGGCAATATTATTGGTCGATTTCCCAATGTATTTCGATATCTCTTTGGTGTGATCTCCATATTCCAGCACCACGCCGATGCCGGACGGGCCGGGATTTCCGGAAGAAGCCCCGTCCGTGAAAATCCGCACCTGATCACCGGATGCCGGCTCCTGAGCACTTTCGGCGTTCCGACAGCTGCGATCTTTTCGGGTTGACTGCTTCGCACCGCCTTTCTTGGTAACCTCTCCGCCTTCCAGCGGCCGGATATTCGCGGGTTTGACCCAGTATTCATAGTCCTGGTCGAGTTGGTATTTTATCAACACTTTGCCGTCTCGAATCTTCGGCCGACCGTCTCCGCCGGCAGCCACCCACACCTTGTTATCTTTAAACTGCATTCGCAACCAGTTGATATCCTTTTGCATCACGCTTGTCCTGACCGTTCGGTTCCCAACGTTCTAAAATGTTTTTAAACCCCGCCGATCATCAACATGAACTGTGCGGACGACTCTCGGCTGACGGTTTATGTATAGAGATGAAATTCACTGCTGATCCCCACAAATTCATCCAGGGCGTCCTGCCAGGATGCTGCGAGCTCTTCCGGCGGTTCGAGAGACTCCAGCCGCCGGCGAACTTTGCGGTCTCCGATGATCAAGTCGATGGGTTGTTTATCATATTCGTACTCATATGGGGGTGATTTCCACTCGAATTGCTCTCCGTGATGGCGGATGACCGACTGGAGCAGGCACAGTGCAGTGTAGTAAGGCCGGAATCGAAGCGGATCGGTTATGTGCAACTGGAAGCCGTTACAGGACTGCTCGCGCCACTTATTGGCGGTCGGCTCGAAAATTGTCGGCCGCAAATACACGCCGGCTCGTGCCGAACGATCGAGGGTGTTGTTGAGGCGCAGGGAATCGATGAAAGGAGCGCCGAAAAGCTCGAACGGTTGCGTGGTGCCGCGCCCTTCAGACACATTGGTTCCTTCCCACAGGACCTGACCCGGATAAACAACGGCCGAGGCGGGTGTGGGCAGGTTCGGCGAGGGCGGAATCCAGGCTAGCCCGGTGTCCTGGAAAAACATTCGGCGTCGCCAGTTTTTCATCGGGATGATTTCCAGGTCACATTCGATCCCGAAATGCCGGTTGAACATCAGGGCCAGTTCGCCGATCGTCAAACCGTGGCGCATGGGGATTGGATAACGCCCGACAAAAGAAACGCAATCTTCTGCAAGGCAGTTGCCCTCTACCGAAATTCCGTTGACAGGATTCGGCCGGTCTAGCACCACGACCTTTTTGTTGAACTGCCGAGCGGTTTCCATGCAATGGGAAAGCGTGTAGACAAACGTGTACACCCGGGTGCCGACATCCTGCAAATCGACGATGAGCGCATCGATAGGATCGAACATCTCCCGACCGGGTTTGCGGATTTGGCCATAAAGGCTGAAAACGGGGACGCCCGACTGGGGGTCGACACCGTCTGCAGATTCAATCATGTTGTCCTGTTTTTCAGCATGAAAGCCGTGCTGCGGCGAAAACAGCGCGGCCAGTTGACCGGGATAATGCTGGGCGAGAATGTGTCGTACATGCCGAAAAGACCGGTCCACCGATGCCGCGTTGCTCAACAGCCCGAGGCGACAGCCGGCCAACCAGGCCGGTGGCGATTTTTGGAAACGGTCAAGACCGGTTTGAACGCGCGCCATGATCTGATCCGAGAAGAAATGAGATTTGCCTACAACCGGCCGGGATCATACCACTATTCAGCTTGACAAACAAACGAATAAAAAATAAACAATAGGTTTGCGCTTACCCGCACGGCAAAAGCGGGGAACAATGACTCCGGGCGTTGAGATCGGTACGGGAACCAGTGGCGGACATTCATCCCACATCGCATAACGGAAATGTTACAGATCAAAAACCAGTGGCGATTGCCCTGGAGGGCATAATCGTCATTGTTGGAAATTACGGCAGCGGAAAAACCGAAGTTACCATCAACCTGGCGGTCGAAAAGAAAAAAGCCGGCGTCGATGTGCGGGTAGCGGATCTGGACTTGGTCAATCCGTATTTCCGCACACGGGAGGCCCGCATCCTGTTGGCCGATTCAGGAATTGATCTGGTGCTGCCCCCGGAAGATATGCTGCACGCGGATCTGCCTTTGCTGAGCCCGGTGGTGTCAGGGATGATTCGAAATCCGAGTCCATTGACGATCATCGATGTCGGCGGCAACGATGCCGGTGCAACCGTGCTATCGGCGCTGGCGGAAGCATTTCGAGACAAATACTGCCACATGCTCCAGGTGGTCAATCCGCTGAGACCCGCCACCGATACAGTTGCCGGATGCCTGAACATTCGCAAACAAATCGAGACTGCCGCCCGGATGCCGATCAATGGACTGATCGGAAACGCGAACTTGATCGATGAGACTACAGCTGCGGATGTCTACAGGGGAGTTGAATTCGTTGAGCAGCTGTCGCAAGAAAGCGGCCTGCCGCTTCGATTCATAACTGCTGCCGCTGAGTTGCTGCCGGACATCGACTTGAATAGGATACCCTGTCCGGTTTTGACGATCTATCGGCAGCTCGTTCCGCCTTGGAAAAAGGCGCATATACGGTAGCGCTCATGGAATGGAGGAATTTCACCCAATGACATACATCCATAAAATCGATTCGGACCGGTGCAAAGGTTGCGGGTTATGCGTGACCATCTGTCCCAAACATGTGCTGGAAATTTCTGAAAAGGTGAACACCAAGGGCTATTTCCCTGCCTTCCAGGCCCGCCCGGAGGATTGCATCAAATGTGCATTGTGCTGTAGCATGTGCCCGGATGTGGCCATCACCATTACCGGTGCGGAGGATGCGGATCAGACGCAGCAGGCGGCATCGACGGAGGACAACGATGGGTAAGGTTTTGATGAAGGGAAACGAGGCGATTGGGGAGGCGGCCATTCGCGCCGGCTGTTTGAACTATTTCGCGTACCCCATTACCCCGCAATCCGAAGTGGCAGAGTATCTTTCGCGAAGACTGCCGGAAGTCGGCGGTGTCTTTCTGCAGGGAGAGAGCGAAGTGGCGGTATCCTATATGATTCTCGGAGCCGCCGCAACCGGCGAGCGGGTTTTTACCACCTCCTCGAGTCCCGGTATCAGCCTGATGAGCGAGGGGATCAGCTATATCGCCGGGATGCAGATACCGGCCGTTTTTGTCAACATCATGCGCGGCGGGCCGGGGCTGGGGGGCATCCTGCCCTCCCAGGCGGACTACCTGCAGGCGACCAAGGGCATTGGTCACGGTGATTGCCGATTGCTGGTTATGGCTCCGGCCAGCGTGCAGGAAGCTGCCGAGATGACCATGAGGGCCTTCCCGCTGGCCGAGAAATATCTCAATCCGGTCATGATTCTCGGTGACGGCTTGATCGGCCAGATGATGGAGCCGGTGGAGTTCCCCGACGATTTGAAAACCGAGCCGTCAAAAAAAGATGAATGGGCCACCAACGGAATGGACACCCGCGGCAGTAACCGGCGGAACCTGATCCGATCTTTGTATCTGGATCCGGAGGTGCTCAATCAGCACAACCTGGAGCTAAAAGCCAAATATGATCGCATGCAGCAAGAAGAGATCCGGTACGAAGCCTATAACACCGATTCCGATTACGAAGTGCTGATCGTCAGCTACGGCACGATGAGCCGTGTTTGCAGGACAGCCGTGGATCAGTTGCAAGAGCAGGGGATGGCGGTGGGGATGCTGCGCCCCCAGACGGTGTATCCTTTTCCTGAAGAAGCCGTCGGCAACGCAGCCGCGAAAAAAAGCTGTCTGGCGGTTGCCAGCATCGAAATGAGCATGGGACAAATGCTGGAGGACGTGCAGCGGTCGGTCAAAGGCCGGCAGCCGGTGCACTGGTTCGGAAAGTGCGGCGGTGAAGTGCCCACACCCGAAGAAGTAATCGAATTTGTCCGTTCCCTAACCAAATAACGGCAATCTGCGGTATCGGCACCGGCAGCCCGGGATTTAGACGGTTGGCCGAACACCGCAACCGAATCCGAGGAGTTGATCCAATGGGTAAAACGTTTGCAAAGCCGGAAGCACTCTCCGATCAAATCACCCATTACTGCCCCGGTTGCACCCACGGTGTCATTCATCGACTGGTAGCGGAGGTCATCGATGAGCTGGATATTCGCGGCCGTACAGTGGGGGTTGCGCCGGTAGGGTGTGCCGTGCTGATGTACAATTACTTCACCTTTGATTTTCTTGAATCCGCCCACGGCCGTGCACCGGCCCAGGCAACCGGAATGAAACGGGTGCGGCCGGACCTGGTTGTTTTTACGTATCAGGGGGACGGGGATCTGGCCAGCATCGGGATGAGCGAAATCGTTCATGCGGCCAACCGGGGAGAAAAGATTACCACCATTTTCGTCAACAACGCGGTTTACGGCATGACCGGGGGGCAGATGGCACCCACCACAATGCCCAACCAGCGCACGACCACCTCACCTTTCGGCCGGAACGTGGATGAGGTCGGAATGCCGATTAAAGTGTCCGAGCTGCTGGCTTCACTGCAGACAACTGCGTATATCGCCCGTCAGACGGTCATTTTGCCCAAGCACATCACCCGGGCCAAAAAGGCCATAAAAAAAGCGTTTCAATACCAGATCGACGGTCGGTGTTTCAGCTTTGTGGAAATCGTAAGCACCTGCCCCACCAACTGGGGTCTCACACCGGTGGAGGCGGTCAAGTGGGCAGAGGAGAAGATGCTGCCCTACTATCCGTTGGGGGAGATTAAAACACCGCAATAAACCCTCTGCATGCAAGACTCAGGATATTCGCGGTGGATGCTCAGCGCCGCGCGACGGCAGCAATACCTGTCCGGTGAAACTTCTGAGCGAACAGTTATCCGTACAAGGCCGGGAGGCAGTCATGCAAAGTGAAGTGATGTTCGCCGGATTCGGCGGCCAGGGGATCTTGCTCATCGCCAAAATTCTCGCGCACGCCGCCATGGAAGATGGCCTGGAGGTCGCATGGGTGCCATCTTACGGACCGGAGATGAGAGGCGGAACAGCTTACTGCACGGTGGTCATCAGCGATCGATTGATTGGATCGCCGATCATCCGCAACCCGATGCATCTGGTCGCGATGAACCGGCCGTCTCTGGAGAAGTTCGCCCCGATGGTAAAGCCCAACGGGGTGATTCTGGTGAACAGCACGCTGATATCCATCGATGCCGGACGCGACGATGTCGATGAGCTGCGCGTTCCGGTCAATGAAATTGCCGTCCGTCTGGGCAATGTTCGTTCCGCCAACATTGTTGCACTGGCGGCTTTTGCCGCCCGGGCCCGGGTGGTCAAGATGGACACGCTGCGACATTGCGTAAAAGAGGAGTTCGCGTCCAAAGAAAAATTGATCCCCCTGAACATGGCGGCGGTGGATGAAGGCGAGAAGGCCGCAGCCGGGTAATTGCGCGTATTTCAAGGTTATTTTCAGCAAGCTGAAATAACAACATATGTAAATGTTGAACACGATCTTGCAGTTAACCCTTTGATTGCCGTTTGAACGGTGACTGTTTGAAAATTCAGCTGAAAAATATACACCCTTCGGACGAGCCGCATTCGCCCATTTGCTGCGTTATCAGGGGCTTGCGGTACTCTGGTGCAGCCGCGCCCCTGAGTGCCTTGCAAGTGGACAACTGCAGATCGTGAAATAAGCAGGCCACTTTTTTCTGATGAAGCTAAATATACCGGATTATATTCTCGACATCGACCCGTACAAACCCGGCATGCCGATCCAAGAGTTGGAGCGCGAGTACGGCATTGATGACTCAATCAAGCTGGCTTCCAACGAAAATCCGCTGGGACCCTCACCGAAAGCCCTTGAAGCTGCGCGCGCCTGCCTCAGCGCCGTGCACCGTTACCCCGATGGAAGTGGCCGGGCACTGGTTTCAAAAATTGCCGCAAAGTTGAACTTGGAACCGGACAACATCGTTCTGGGAAACGGTTCGGACGAAATCATCGGGATGCTCACAAGGGTGCTTCTTCAACCGGGAGATGACGTCCTTTTGCCGCAGCAAACCTTTTCGATGTACGAGATCATGGTTCGCTGCTCCGGGGCCAGACCCGTTTCAGTGCCGCTCAACGCCTCCATGGCCATCGATCTGCCCGGAATGCTCGAGCGGTCGACTCCCCGCACGCGGTTGGCGTTTTTGTGCAACCCCAATAACCCGACCGGCACGGTTATCACCGGCAGCGAGTTTACAGCGTTCCTGAAGGAACTTCCCCCCGGTATCGTGGTGGTGGTGGACGAGGCCTACATCGAATTTGTCCAGGATCCGCACTGTGCCCGGGGCACCGACTACCTGCGGGAAGAGCCGGCGGTCGTGTTATTGCGAACCTTTTCCAAGGCTTATGGATTGGCCGGATTGCGCATCGGATACGGGATTATGCCGTCAGAGCTCTCCGGATACCTGCACCGCGTGCGGCAGCCGTTTAACGCTGCTTTGCCCGCCCAAGTGGCGGCGGCGGCAGCATTGGATGATGACGCGTTTCTGCAGCAAACCATCCAGACGGTGCACACCGGACTGGCGTATCTGCAGCGAGCGCTGGAGGATTTGGGGGTTCACTATTTTCCGACCCAGGCCAATTTCTTTTT